>JAZKYQ010000104.1:0-3225 GCA_045612205.1 Acutalibacteraceae bacterium
GGAGGTGGAGGATCTTGCAAAATACGGCTCAATCCCCATCATCAACGGTCTTACAGACTTCTGTCATCCCTGTCAGGTGCTCGCTGACCTTCAGACAATCCGTGAGCACAAGGGCAAGCTTGAAGGCCTCAAGCTCTGCTACATCGGTGACGGTAACAATATGGCAAACAGCCTTATCGTAGGTTGTATCAAGATGGGCATGAAGGTTGCAATCGCTTGTCCCAAGGGATATGAGCCCGACGAAACAGTAATGAACTGGGCAAAGGAAAACGGTGACCTTCTTGTAACAGAGGATATCGCCGAGGCCTGTAATGGCGCTGATGTTCTTTATACGGACGTATGGGCATCAATGGGTCAGGAAAGCGAAGCAAAGAAGAGACAGAAGATTTTCAAGGATTACCAGATTAACGAAGCTGCAGTAAAGGCTTCCAATGAAGGCGTTATGGTTCTTCATTGCCTTCCTGCTCACAGAGGAGAGGAAATCACTGAAGATGTTCTTGAAGCTCACGCAGATGAAATCTTCGACGAAGCAGAAAACAGACTTCACGCTCAGAAGGCAGTTCTTGTCAAGTGCTTCACAGAATAATCAGTGTTAATAAATTTAAAATTCAATTTGCTTTTTGCATTTAAATAAACAAGGAAAGGAAGTTTCACGTTTTGGCGTGAACAAGGTGGACTAAATGAAAAAACGTTATTTGGTTCTGCAGGACGGCACAGTTTTTGAAGGCTATGCTTTTGGTGCCGATAAGGAAAGCATCGGTGAGCTGATTTTCTCAACAGGTATGGTCGGCTACATCGAAACACTCACAGATCCCTGCTACTACGGTCAGATTGTTATGCAGACATTCCCTATGGTAGGCAACTACGGCATTATCGAGGCAGATTTTGTTGGTGAACCTCATCTCAAGGGCTATGTTGTAAGAGAGCATTGTAAGGCTCCTTCAAATTTCAGATGTGAATATGACCTTGACACCTTCCTTAAAAATAACGGAATCCCCGGAATTTACGGAATTGATACCCGTGAGGTTACAAATATTATCAGAGATAACGGTGTTATGAACGCAATTATCTGCGATGAAATCCCGGCATCTCTTGACGAAGTAAAGGCATTTAAGATTGTTGATGCTCTCAAAAACACCTGTGCAAAGGAAAAGAGTGAATACATTCCCGAAGGCGAAGCAAAGAAGCACGTAGCAATTCTTGATCTCGGTTCAAGCAAGTATCTTGAGCAGAGCCTTCTTGAAAAGGGCTATAAGGTAACACTTCTTCCTCACACAGCTTCAGCTGACGAAATCCTTTCGCTTTCAGCTGACGGACTTATTCTCACAGAGGGTGCAGGTGATCCTTCAGAAAATGAAGGCGTTATCGCAACAGTTGCAGCTCTCTTCGGAAAGCTTCCTATGCTCGGCTTAGGTCTCGGTCATCAGATTATGGCTCTCTCCAAGGGTGGTAAGGTTGAAAAGCTCCTTTACGGTCACCACGGTGCAAATCAGCCTGCAAATATTGTCGGCTGTGCAAAAACACTTATTACAACACAGAATCATAATTTTGTTGTAGTTGACGGTACAACCGAGGGTGCAACAGTATCACACAGAAATCTCAACGACGGCACAATTGAAGGTCTTAAGTATGAAAAGGATTTCTCATTCTCACTTCAGTTTGAGCCTTCAGATGATGTAATCACAGAAAAATTTGTAAAGGAAATGGAGGAGTTTGCAAATGCCGTTAAATAAGGATATCAAAAAAGTTCTCGTTATCGGTTCAGGCCCTATCGTTATCGGTCAGGCTGCTGAATTTGACTATGCAGGTGCACAGGCTTGCCGTGTGCTCAAACAGGCAGGCGTAAACGTTGTTCTTGTTAACTCCAATCCTGCAACAATTATGACTGACAAGGCTCTTGCAGACGAAATCTATCTTGAGCCTCTTACAACAGAAACAGTTAAAAGAATCATCAAGCTTGAAAAGCCCGATTCACTTCTTGCAGGTCTCGGTGGCCAGGTTGGCCTTACTCTTGCAATGCAGCTTGAGAAGGAAGGCTTCCTTAAGGAGCAGGGCGTTAAGCTTATCGGTACAGATGTTGAAGCAATCGACAAGGCTGAGGACAGACAGCTTTTCCGTGACACAATGGAAGAAATCGGTCAGCCCTGCATTCCTTCAGATATAGCTAATGACATCGAGTACTCCGTAGAAATTGCCAATAAGATCGGTTATCCCGTAATTATCCGTCCTGCGTTCACCCTCGGCGGTGCAGGCGGCGGTGTTGCTTACAATGAAGAAGAGCTCAGACTTTTCGCTAAGACAGGTCTTGATGCTTCTCCCATCACACAGATTCTTGTTGAAAGATACATCAAGGGCTGGAAGGAAGTTGAGTTTGAAACCATGCGTGACAGCGCAGGTAACACAATTGCAATCTGCTCAATGGAAAACTTTGACCCCGTAGGCGTTCACACAGGTGACAGTATCGTTGTTGCTCCTGCACTTACTCTTTCAACAAAGGAATATTCAATGCTCCGTCAGGCAGCTCTTGACATTGTTTCCGCTCTTAAGATTGTCGGTGGCTGTAACTGTCAGTTTGCCCTTAATCCCGAAACCTTTGAATACGCAGTTATCGAGGTTAACCCCAGAGTTTCACGTTCATCAGCTCTTGCAAGTAAGGCTTCAGGCTATCCCATTGCAAAGATGACAACAAAGCTTGCTCTCGGTTACACTCTTGACGAAATCAAGAACGACATCACAGGTAAGACCTGTGCTTGCTTCGAGCCTGCTCTTGACTATGTTGTTGTCAAGTTCCCCAAGTGGCCCTTCGATAAGTTTGTCGGCTCATCAAGAAAGCTCGGAACACAGATGAAGGCTACCGGTGAGGTTATGTCCATCGGTCAGAGCTTTGAAGAGGCAATTATGAAGGCGGTTCGCGGCGCTGAAATCAGCCTTGACTCACTCAATGCTGCTCCGATTAACGATAAGGATATCCTTGAAAGACTTGATGATTGCGATGACAGAAGAATCTTCACTGTTTTTGAAGCAATCAAGAAGGGTATCTCAACTGAAAAAATCCACGAAATCACAGCTATTGACGAGTGGTTTATTGAAAAGCTTCGTAATCTTGCGGATTTTGAAAACGAAATCAGCGGTAAGGAAATCACACAAGAGCAGTATCTCAGAGCAAAGAAGCTCGGTTATACTGACAAGACTCTCCGTAAGTTCTGCTCATTCCCCGAAGCATTC
>JAZKYQ010000105.1:0-15733 GCA_045612205.1 Acutalibacteraceae bacterium
CACTATGCCACTCTGGACAGGACGCTTTAAAAAGTCCCTTGATAAAAAAACAAACGATTTTAACTCATCAATTCCCTTTGACTGCCGTATGGCTCAGCAGGATATCAGAGGCTCAGTTGCTCACGCAACAATGCTCGGCAAGCAGGGAATTATCGATAAAAGCGAAAGCGAGAAGATAGTTGCTTCTCTTAAGGAGATTGCAGCTGAGCTTGAAAACGGTGTGCTCGAAATTGATATGACTGCGGAAGATATCCACACCTTTGTTGAAGGTGAGCTTACAAAGCGTATCGGTGACAGTGGCAAGAGACTTCACACCGCAAGAAGCCGTAACGATCAGGTTGCTCTTGATCTTCGCCTTTATCTTCTTGATGAATGTGATAAGCTTGACGAATCAATCGCCGCACTTATTGAGGTGATTGTAAATAAGGCAGAGGAAAACTACGACGCAGTTATGCCCGGCTATACTCATCTTCAGCGTGCTCAGCCCATCACCTTCGGTCATCATCTTATGGCTTATGCAAGCATGCTCCTTCGTGACAGAGAAAGACTTGCTGACTGCAAAAAGAGAATGGCGGGTTCACCTCTTGGTTCAGGTGCCCTTGCCGGTACAACATATCCCCTTGACAGAGAATATGTAGCTGAGCTTCTCGGTCTTGGCGGTGTGAGCGATAACAGCCTTGACGGCGTTTCCGACAGAGACTATGTTCTTGAGCTTCTGAGTGTGCTTTCAATTGTGATGGTGCATCTTTCACGCTTCTCCGAGGAAATCATTGCCTGGTGCTCCTGGGAGTTCAAGTTTATTGAGCTTGACGATGCCTTCTCCACAGGCTCAAGTATTATGCCGCAGAAGAAGAATCCTGATATCGCAGAGCTCGTAAGAGGTAAGTCAGGGAGAGTCTTTGGTGATCTGCAGACACTTCTTACCGTGATGAAGGGCATCCCTCTTGCTTATAACAAGGATATGCAGGAGGACAAGGAAGCAGTGTTTGATGCTGTTGACACAGTGCTTATGTGCCTTGACACCTTTGCACCTATGCTTGAAACTGCTACTGTTCTTCGTGAAAATATGAGAAATGCCGCTGCAAGAGGCTTCATCAATGCAACCGATGCCGCAGACTATCTCGTTTACAAGGGACTTCCCTTCCGTGATGCTTACAAGGCAACAGGTATGCTTGTTGCAACCTGTATTGACAAGGGGCTTACCCTTGAAACTCTTCCCATTGAAGAGTACAAGGCAGTGTGTGAGCTTTTTGAAGAAGATGTTTATACTGCAATTGACCTTGACGAATGTGTAAAAAAGAGACTTGTCAAGGGTGGACCTTCACCTGAATGTGTTCTTCGTGAAGTGAAGGCAGCAAGAGAAAAGCTTGAAAATTGGAAATAAACAATAAAAGTTTTGGTCAAGCTTTTTCAAAAGCTTGTGGGGGTGCGGGGAAAAGCCCTGCAGATTAAAAAATGAATCAACGAAAAACGGTGCAGCATTAATAGTGCCGCACCGTTATTGTTTTTGCAAACAAAAAGAGCTGCAGAACTAAGGCTTCTACAGCTCTTTTTCTTTTAAAGTTTAACTGTAAATCCGAATTATCAGAAATATCTCATCATAGCAACAACCTTGCCCAGAATGATGACCTCGTCAACAATAATCGGATCAAAGGCATCGTTTTCCGGCTGAAGGCGGAAGTGACCATTTTCTTTATAGAAGGTTTTTACCGTTGCTTCATCCTCCACGAGAGCAACAACGATTTCTCCGTTTCTTGCTGTGGGGGTCTTTTCTGCAAAAAGGATGTCTCCGTCGTAAATGCCGGCATCGAGCATGCTTTCACCGCGTACACGAAGGGCAAACATTTCCTTGTCACCTGCAACGGGGCCTGTGAAGGGAAGGTAGCACTCAATCTGCTCAACGGCAAGAATAGGCATACCTGCAGTAACAACACCGAGAAGGGGAACGTGGCGGATGTTTTCCGCCTGGCCTACAATTCGGATAGAACGCTTGAGTAAGGGGTCTCGCACGATATAGCCCTTTTCCTCAAGAGCATTGAGATTCACCTGAACCGATGAGGTGGATTTGAGTCCGACTGCCTGACAGATTTCTCTTACTGAAGGTACAACGCCTGAGCCTGCACGCTCTTTAAGGTATTCGAGAATGCGGAATTGGTTTTCACTGAGCTGGTTCATAACTATTACCTCTTTTCGTGAAATTTTATGTGAATATAAACTGATACAAATGTTCGCATAGATATTATAACACATAAAAATCAAAAATGCAAACATTTGTTCGCAAAAAAATAAAAATTTTTTCTTTGTGTATAAGCAAGCCTTTTGTTGTCCATAATTCAGGTGAAAAAGAGAGAAAGGGCGAAAAGAGCATGAAAAAATTAAGTTTTTTTGAAAAGCCTGCAGGATCAAGAACGGTTTATGTTCTGGCAGGGGTAAGCTTCTGCCTTACTGCTGTTGCTGTGGGTATGTTTTATTCACAGACAACAAAAAAACAGACGGAAATTCTTACTTCCGTGCCGACAACTTATCAGGCAGGCAGAAATCAGAAGGGTGAGTCAGACCCGAGGTATACCACCACGGTTTACACAACCACTCAGGCAACAACTCTTCCCGTGACGGAAAAGGAAACAACAACAAGCACACCTCAGACGAAGGCGGCAAATGTAACTACTCAGGCAACGACCGAAAAGCAAAGCTATATGCTTCCTTGTGACGGCAAGGTGATTAGAGAATATTCCCCCAAAATCCCGATTTATTGCGAAACCATGGAGGACTGGCGGACTCATTGCGGTGTGGACTTCCTTGTGGAGGAAGAGGGAGAAGTGCTTTCTGTGGGCAAGGGTAAGGTAAGCAAGGTGCTTATTGACTCCGTTTACGGTTACACGGTTGAGGTTGATTACGGTGAGTTTACAGCGAGGTATTGCGGAATGAAGCAGGGCAGCTGTGTAAGAATCGATCAGCTTCTTAATAAGGGCGACAGCATCGGTCAGGTCGGTGAGGTGCCCTGCGAATCAAAAAGCGGAAGGCATCTTCACCTTGAAATTATCCGAAACGGTGATTATGCGGATCCGATTAAGGTGCTTGGTAACTGATATAAACAAAGGGTTTCTTCAGACGGCAAAAAAAGTCCGAAGAAACCCTTATAATTGTTATTTTATAACTTTTATTTTGTCTATACCGAAGTGGCAGAAGGCTTTTGCTATTTCCTTTGTGATGACCTCACCACTGATACATATGGGAACTGCGGGAGGACAGGATACGGAAGGCTCTGCGCAGATTCTGCCGACGGCTTTGTCAGAGGGTACATACTCGCTTGAAGAGAGCATTGCCTGCCTTATGGTGACGGCAGTTTCTGACGGCTTGAGAGAGAAAGCAGGTGATGCTTCTTTTTCTGGTAATCTTTCAAGAGAACCGAAGAAAGAAATGAGTCTTTCAAAATCTCTTTCACTGTTTTCGGGTGTTATCATAAGCACAAGGGAATCTCTGTCGCAGAACTCGCAGATGATTTTTTTCTCCTTCATAAGTGCGGCAAGGTCGGTGCCTGTGTAGCCGTAAGAAAGAGGAGAGATAACCAGCTTAAGCGGTTCGGACTGAAGGACATTTATGCCTTTTTCGTTGAGCTTATCTGTGATGCTTCTGATTTTTTCTGCGGTGGAGGAAAGCTTTTTTCTGAAATCCTTCGCAAGATATCTGTTACATAAGTCAAGCGACTGCATAATCAGATAGGAAGGGCTTGTTGATGCGTGAAGCGAAAGTGCATCTCTTGCATCGGGAAGATATTTTTTTGCCTTTTGTGAAAGGTGAAGGTAAGCACCGCCTGTGAGCACGGGAAGGGTTTTGTGTGCCGAGTCGCAGCACATAGTTGCTCCGAGGGTGATGGGGTGGATGTCCTTTTCAAGAAATTTAAGATAAGCTCCGTGAGCGTTATCTGTAACAAGTGGGATGCCGTGCTTGTCGCATACCTCTGCGATGCCTTTTATATCGGCAATGTTTCCGAGGTAATCGGGCGAGGTAAGATAAACTGCAGTCGGTTTTCTTTCTGAGAAAATGATGTGCTTTTCAACATCCTCTTTTGTAAGAACACAGCTGCAAAGGTGAGCACTTTCACTGCTGTACATCCACTGAACATCAAAATCAAGCAAGGCCGCCGCATAAACAAAGGCCTTGTGCACATTTCTTGATGCAAGGATGAGAGGTCGCTCCTTTGCGTGCTTGCAGACAAGAGTAAGCATTGCTTTGATGCAAAGGGTGCTTCCCTCTGTGCTGTAAAAGCTGTGAAGTGAGGAAAAAAGCGAAGATGCATTTTCTTCGCTTTCATTTATTATTCCGTCAGCAGAGTAAAGAACATCCGCACCGTCAATTTCGGTTATGTCAAGCCTTTCACAGCCGAGAAGGGCCTGTCCTTTGTGGCCCGGCATATGAAATCTTGAATTATCGTTGTCGGCGTAGCTTTTTACAAAGTCGTATATCGGGGTGTTCATGCTTCTTCAGCCTCTGCAACCTGCATCATTACGGCACATTCGATTCTCTTTTTGAAAAGCTCACAGCCCTGCTCGTAAATGCCTTCGATTTCGCCTGTTGCGTGGTAGGAGTTTGCGGCACAACCGCCTGAGCAGTAAAGCTTTGCCCAGCAGTCACGGCAGCCTTCTCTTGCATAGGCGTTGCAGGAGCGGAACTTGTCCTGAACGGCAGTGTTTGTAACACCGTCGTAGATGTTTCCGAGAAGATAATCCTCATCGCCTACGAACTGATGGCAGGGATAAAGCTCACCCTGAGGAGTAACTGCCATATATTCTGTGCCTGAGCCGCAGCCGGTGATTCTCTTGTAAATGCAAGGACCGTTCTTAAGGTCAAGCATATAGTGGTAGAAGGTGAAGGGTCTGCCTTCCTTTTTGCGCTTGAGCATTTCCTTTGCAAGAATTTCATACTGCTCAAACACAACGGGCATATCCTCTTTTGTAAGAGCGCAGGGATCGTCTGCCTTACATACAACGGGCTCCATGCTAAGCTCAGTAAAGCCGAGGTCGGCCATGTGAAGAATATCCTGAGTGAAGTCTGTGTTGTGGTGAGTGAAGGTGCCTCTCATATAATAGTTTTTGCCTTCACGGGAATCAACGAGCCTTCTGAACTTCGGGAGAATCTTATCGTAGCTTCCGTTGCCTGCATAGTCAACACGGAAACGGTCGTGGACGCTCTTTCTGCCGTCAAGGCTGAGAACAACATTGCTCATTTCCTTGTTTGCAAAATCAATTACATCGTCATCAATAAGCACACCGTTGGTGGTAAGGGTGAAACGGAAGTTCTTGCCCTTTTCCTTTTCAATGCTTCTTGCATAAGCTACAAGCTGCTTTACAACATCGAAATTCATAAGAGGCTCACCGCCGAAGAAGTCAACCTCAAGGTTTCTTCTTGTGCCTGAATTTTCGATAAGGAAATCGAAGGCTCTCTTACCTGTTTCAAAGCTCATGAGGGCACTTGCGCCCTGATATTTGCCCTGGCCTGCAAAGCAGTAGGAGCAGTTGAGGTTACAGCTGTGGGCAATGTGAAGGCAGAGGGCCTTGATTACCTTGCTGTTGTTTTTATAATTGAAAGCGAGATTTTCAAATTCATCCTCGGAGAAAAGCTTTCCTGCTTCTTCGAGCGCTTTGACATCCTCGATGCACTCGAGAACCTCTTCTTTTGTAACATCGGGGAGATGGTTGTGTTTTTCAAGGATGATTTTTACAATTTCATCCTCGCTTTTTTCTTTGTAGAGTCCGATAATGTCGTAGGCGACCTCGTCAACGGTGTGAACTGTACCGCTGCAGGTGTCAAGGACAATGTTGTACCCGTTCAATTTATACTGATGTACCATAATTTTACCTTCTTTTCAAAACAAAAACGCCGCCGATTGAGGCAGCGTTTTTTTCGTTTGGATTACTTATTTGTTTTCACACTGCTGATTTGCAACACCGCATGATGTTTTGCAAGCTGACTGGCATGATGTCTGGCATTCGCCGCAACCGCCTGCCTTAACAGTGTTCTTGATATCTTTTGTTTCGATAGTCTTGATTCTGCTCATGATTAAATCCTCCGTTGAAAATGTTTGGCACTTAAGGTGCCTTGTCCTTGAAAATAATATCATAACAGCCGTAAATTGTCAATAGAAACAGTAAGGATATTTTAACTTTAAAAGCACGTGAAACATCTGCAGATAAATGAGGGCTTTTCTTTGTTGAAAATATCCAAAGGCAGAGAAATAAATTTTATGAACTTTTACAGGAATTTTACTTGCAAAATTTGTCACGATTTGTTAAAATGTGTATGTATTTTACGGAATGACCGAGCCGTTGAGTCGGCTTTGAAAATTTTTTTAAAGGCGGTGCAGATGAAATGAGACTTCTTGAAGAAAGAATTCTTAAAGACGGACAGGTGTTTCCGGGTAATATCCTTAAGGTTGATTCATTCCTTAACCATCAGATAGATGTTGAGCTTATCAACGAAATGGGTAAGGAAATCAAGCGTATATATGACGGCTGTGGTGTTAACAAGATTCTTACCATTGAAGCTTCCGGTATCGGAATTGCCTGTATAACAGCGCAGTTTTTCTCTTGCCCCGTTCTTTTTGCAAAAAAGACCAAGACAAAGAACATCGCTTCTACGGTTTATAAAACCCAGGTGCGTTCCTTTACTCACGGCACCGAATACGATGTAATCGTTTCAAAGGATTTCATCGCCGAGGGCGACAAGGTTCTTATCATTGACGACTTCCTTGCAGAGGGCAATGCTCTTTTAGGCCTTATTGATCTTTGCAGTCAGGCAGGTGCCGAGGTTGTCGGCTGTGCCATCGCAATTGAAAAGGGCTTCCAGGACGGAAGAAAGAGAGTTGAAGAAAAGGGCGTGCGTGTTGAATCACTTGCAATTGTTGAGTCAATGAGTGACGATAGCGTAAGCTTCAAAGCACAGTAAATAACCGGGATGAACCGGTTAAAATAAAAAAACAAAAATATGGAGGCAAAAACCATGAAAAAAATCCTTGCAATCATGCTTGCTGCTGTTATGCTCTTTGCTTTCGCTGCTTGCGGCGGAAACAATGCAACTGACGGCAACGCAACAAACGGCAACGCAACAGAAGGTAATGCTGATCTCCTCGGTATGAGCGAATCACCCATCGCTGACGTTGCACTCAACATCGATTACGAAGTTCCCGCAGACTTCAAGATCGGCTTCATCTGTCTTCACGACGAAAACTCAACTTACGACCTCAACTTCCTTAACGCTGTTGACAGAATTCAGACAGCTCTCAAGCTCGATGACAGCCAGGTTATCGTTAAGGTAAACATTCCCGAAGGTAACGAATGCTACGTTGCTGCTAAGGACCTTGTTGCTGAAGGTTGTAAGATCATCTTCGCTAACTCCTTCGGTCATGAAGATTTCATGATTCAGGCTGCTAAGGAATTCCCCGAAGTTGAATTCTGCCACGCAACAGGTACAAAGGCTCACACAGAAGGCCTTGACAACTTCCACAACGCTTTCGCTTCAATCTATGAAGGCCGTTTCCTTGCAGGTGTTGCTGCAGGTCTCAAGCTCAACGAAATGATCGAAGCAGGCGAATTCACAGCTGAAGAAGCAAAGATGGGTTATGTAGGTGCTTTCACATATGCTGAAGTTATCTCAGGCTACACATCATTCTTCCTTGGCGCAAAGAGCGTATGCCCCACAGTTACAATGGACGTTCAGTTCACAGGCTCATGGTATGACGTAACAGAAGAAAAGAACGCAGCTGAAGCTCTTATCGCAAGAGACTGCAAGCTCATCAGCCAGCACGCTGACTCAATGGGTGCTCCCGGTGCTTGCGAAGCTGCAGGTATCCCCAACGTTTCATACAACGGCAGCACATATGATTCATGCTATGAAACATTCATCGTTTCATCAGCTATCAACTGGACTCCTTACTACAACTACATCATCGGTCAGTACATCAAGGGCGAAGCTATCGCAGCTGACTGGTGCGGCGGTATTGCAGAAGGCTCAGTAGTTCTTACAGGTATCAACCAGGATGTTGCTGCTGAAGGCACATTCGAAAGGATTCAGGCTACTGTTGAAGCTATCAAGGCTGGCGATGTAAAGGTATTTGACACAGCTGCTTTCACACTCGAAGGCGCTCCTGTTGAATCATACATGGCAGACGTTGATACAGATGCTGCTTACACACCTGACACAGAAGTTGTTGCTGACGGTTTCTTCCACGAATCAGAATATCGTTCGGCTCCTTACTTCGATCTCAGAATCGACGGCATCAACCTTCTCAACGAAAAGTTCTGATTTCAGACTAATTTAATAAGCGGGGCACTCGTTGTCCCGCTTAGTATTCTTTTTAAATGCCTAAAAAACAGCCCTGAAAACGGACTGTTTTTTAAGTGTTTAAGGCTTAATTATAAAACAAAGGAGGTTTTAAGCTTGGCAGAAGTTGCAGCAATTGAGCTCAAAAATATAAGCAAAAGCTTCGGTAAGAAGGTTGCAAATAAAAATGTTAATCTCACCGTAAACCGTGGTGAAATTCTGTCAATCCTCGGTGAAAACGGCAGCGGTAAAACCACGCTGATGAATATGATTGCAGGTATCTACTTTCCTGATGAGGGTCAGATCTTCATTGACGGCAAGGAAGTAATCATCCATTCACCTAAGGATGCTTTCAAATATAAAATAGGTATGATTCATCAGCACTTCAAGCTTGTTGATGTTTTCTCCGCTACAGAGAATATTGTTCTCGGACTTAACGAAAAGGGTCGCTTCAATTATAAGGCTGCCGCTGAAAAGGTAAGAGAAATCAGCGGTAGATACGGCTTTGAAATTGATCCTCTCAAGAAGATTCACGAAATGTCAGTTTCTGAAAAGCAGACCGTTGAAATTATCAAGGTGCTTTACAGAGGTGCGGACATTCTCATTCTTGACGAGCCCACAGCTGTTCTTACTCCTCAGGAAACACAGAAGCTTTTCAGTGTTCTTCGCAAAATGAGAGAGGACGGAAAGTCAATTATCATCATCACTCACAAGCTTCACGAGGTGCTTTCACTTTCAGACAAGGTTGCAGTTCTTCGTAAGGGTGAGTATGTCGGTACTGTTGAAACTGCAAAGACCAATGAGTCAGAGCTTACAGAAATGATGGTTGGTAAGAAAATCAGCCTCAACATCGACAGAAGTGAGCCTGAAAACTGCGAGGAAAGACTTGTGGTAAAGGGACTTAACTGTGTTGACCGTGAGGGTGTGAAAATCCTTAACGATGTTTCTTTTGTTGCTCATTCGGGAGAAATTCTCGGTATTGCAGGTATCGCAGGCTCAGGTCAGAGAGAGCTTCTTGAAGCAATCGCAGGCCTTCAGAAGGTCAATGAGGGCGAAATCCTCTATAACAATCCCAAGACAGGTACCTGTGATAACCTTCGTGACAAGACCCCCATGCAGATAAGAGATCTCGGCGTGCGCCTTTCCTTCGTTCCCGAGGACAGACTCGGAATGGGTCTTGTAGGTAATATGGATATCATTGATAATATGATGCTCAGATCCTACCGTAAGGGCAGCTCAATGTTCCTTGAAAGAAAGGGCCCGAAGGATCTTGCTGAAAAGATTATAAAGGATCTTGAGGTTGTAACTCCCGATGCAAAAACTCCTGTACGCCGTCTTTCAGGCGGTAACATTCAGAAGATTCTTGTCGGCAGAGAAATTGCCGCTGCACCTACAGTGTTTATGGCGGCTTACCCCGTAAGAGGTCTTGATATCGGTGCTTCCTATCTTATTTACAACCTTCTCAACAAGCAGAAGGAAAGCGGAGTTGCCGTTATCTTTGTCGGTGAGGACCTTGACGTTCTTATCGAGCTTTGCGACAGAATTATTGTTATCGGCTCAGGTGCAATCACAGGCGTGGTTGATGCCAGAACAACCACAAAGGAAGAAATCGGTCTTCTTATGACAAAAACTGCAGATAATCAGGGAGGTGAGCAGAATTGAAAGGTCTGAATTTCCATATCGCAAAGCGTGAACCCATGGTATGGTACAAGAGTATGCTTGTCCGTGCCGTAGCAATTCTTGCTTCACTGTTGGTTTCCGCAGTTGTAATTATGCTTCTTACTCAGAAGAATCCTCTTGAAATTTACGGCTCAATGATTTCAGGTGCCTTCGGTTCATCTCTTCGTATCTGGAGCCTTTTTCAGAATGTTGCAATTCTTCTTTGTATTTCTCTTGCAGTAACCCCTGCGTTCAAGATGAAATTCTGGAACTGCGGTGCGGAGGGTCAGGTGCTTATTGGCGGTCTTGCGACGGTATGCGTTATGATGTTCCTCGGTGACAGCCTTCCTTATCCCGCTCTTCTTGCGGTTATGATTCTTGCATCGGTTCTTGCAGGTATCATATGGGCAGTTGTTCCTGCCTTCTTCAAGGCTATCTGGAATACAAACGAAACCCTCTTCACTCTTATGATGAACTATGTTGCAATTCAGCTTGTGGCATTCTTCCTTAAGTATTTCGTAAAAAGCGGGTCAGGCGTTCTTGAGCCTATGCCCGGCTACGGTCTTCCCGTGATTTTCGGTCAGTCTTACCTTCTTAATATCATCATCGTTGCCGTTCTTACTGCTGTTGTTTATATTTATCTTAAAAAGACAAAGCAGGGCTATGAAATTGCTGTTGTAGGTGAAAGTGAAAACACAGCAAAGTACATCGGTATCAACGTTCGCAAGGTTGTAATCAGAACTCTCATAGTTTCAGGTGCTCTTTGCGGTGTGGCAGGTCTTCTTCTTGTAGGCGGCACAAACCACACAATCAGCACCACAACCGTTGACGGCAGAGGCTTTACAGCCATCATGGTTTCATGGCTTGCAAAGTTCAATCCCATTTATATGATTTTCACATCCTTCCTTATCGTCTTTCTTCAGAAGGGCGCAGGACAGGTTTCCACAGATTTCCGTCTGCCGAGTGCGATTTCCGATATTGTAACAGGTATCATCCTTTTCTTTATTATCGGTTGCGAATTCTTCCTGCAGTATGAAATCCTTATTTCAAAAAACAGAAAGGAGAATGACTGATGTTAGCCTTTCTTGTCAGCGCAATCAGACTCGGTATGGCCTTCCTTTTCGGCTCAACCGGTGAAACAATCACTGAAAAATCAGGTCACCTTAACCTCGGTATCCCCGGTGTTATGTGTGTAGGCGCTTCCTGCGGTTGCTTTGCTGAGTATCTTTATCTCACTGCCGCAAAGCAGAATGCAAACGCTTTTCTTGCCATTGTGATTCCTGTTATCGCAACCCTTCTCGGCGGTGCACTTATGGGATTCATCTTCAGCTACCTTACAGTAACTCTCAGAGCGAACCAGAACGTTACAGGTCTTGCTCTTACCACCTTCGGTGTCGGTGTTTCCGACTATATGATTGCTGAAACAGGTTCAATTTACACAAGAGGAAGCCGTTACTTCACAATGTCTCTTCCTTTTGCAGATGATCTCGGCTGGTTCGGAGAGCTCTTCTTCTCCCACGGCGTGCTTATCTATCTTGCAATCATCATCGCTCTTGTTACCTCCTTTGTTCTTACAAAGACAAGGATAGGCCTTAACCTCAGAGCAGTCGGTGAAAATCCTGCAACTGCTGATGCGGCAGGTATCAATGTTTCACGTTACAGATATGCTTCAACCTGTATTGGCTGTGCTATTGCAGGTCTCGGTGGTCTTTCATTTATAATGGACTACCTTAACGGTAACTGGGAATACTGCATTGATGCAATCGGCTGGCTTGCAATTGCTCTTGTTATCTTCACCGTATGGAAACCCGGCCTTGCAATTATCGGCTCGGTAATTTTCGGTGCACTTTATATTGCAAGCAGCTACATCACAGGTGTAAGCTTTGCAAGTAAGGAAATTTTCAAAATGCTTCCTTATGCTGTTACAATTGTTGTTCTTATCTTCACAAGCATCCGTGACAAGAAGGAGAATCAGCCTCCTCAGAGCCTCGGACTTGCTTACTTCCGTGAGGACAGATAATTAAAAAAAGAAAGTGTTCAGAGCCTGAGGCTTTGGACACTTTTTTCGTTGAATTTGTCACCTTATACTATATTATATTGTTTATATATATGAAAGGCCTTTTAAAGATGAAAGCAAAGGAGGGAGTCACAATGCAAAGAAATGTGCAGGAAAGCGAAAAGCTCAGAGCGATATACGAAGCCTACAGAAACAGAATGTATATTGCCGCCTGCCGTGTGCTAGGTGACCCTTACAAAGCAGAGGATGCTGTGCATGAAGCCTTTGTTGCAATTTCAAAAAACATAGGAAAGCTCGGAGAGGTTGATTGTGTCAGCACGGCTTCCTATGTGATAAAAGCGGCGAAGAACACGGCGCTGAATATGATAAAGAAGCAGAACAGAGAGGGATTTATTCCTCTTGATGAGGCTAAGGCGGATGCTGATGACTCTCTGCTTGATGAAATCTGCACCAAGGAAAATTACAGGGCGGTTGTAAATGCGATACTGAGCCTTGATGAAAAGTACAGGGATGTGCTGAGCTTATACTATCTTAATGAGCTTACGGTAACAGAAATTGCACAGACTCTTTCAAGGAAGGAAAGCACAGTCAAGCAACAGCTTGCAAGAGGCAGAAGAAAACTCATAAGCAATATTGAAAAGGAGGTAAACTTCAATGAAGAACAGAAACGAAATGCTTAAAGCTGCATTTGAGGAAGCGGCAAGGACTGAAATCGGAAAGCTTCCCGCAGAAGATAAAATCATACGACCCTACAGTGAGGAATTCAGAAATAAAATGAATGACCTTTTATACGCTGAGGTTAAAGAGGAAAAGAAAAAACGGCTTCGTTTCGGAAGGATTGCCGTTATTGCGGCGGTACTGATGATGGTGTGCACATTCACAGTCTCCGGATTTATTACAGGCGACGGAATATGGAAGCTTGTTAATTTTACACCCGATCCGGAAGATTATGAAACAATTGACATCTCGTCAGAAGATATAATTGTAAAAGAGGATGATTATGATACGCTGATTTATAACGGCGAGCCTATCACTCTCAATTACACAATTGATACCGGTGAAAGTTGGGAATGGCCTGATAGAGGTGTAATGGTTTATCTTGACGGTGTAAGACAGACCTTTGATGCAAAGCTTGGGGAAGAAATCTATGAAAGCATTGATATGCTTCATCTTCAGAATGAGCAGGGTGCTGAAAGAACGGTTGAAATTACCTTTGAGCCGAATATAGGAAATAAAGGCGACGTGATGTTTCTGTCGGTATTATCTATTTATGATCCCGATGTCAATTACTTCACTCAGTGCGACACTGAACGCAAGGAGCTTTTTGTTTGTCATTGGGACGATGATAACGACAGTATCTGTGACAGATGCGAGGTGAATATCGATGAAATCCCATCAGGGCCTTCATCATATACTATTGACTCACAAACAATGATAAAATTGATTATGGAAAAGGATGCTTACGGACAAACTCTCATTGTTGATGATTTTTCAGGTCTGAGGGTTGATGAGCTTAACAAGAGAATTTATGACAGCTATGAATATGAGGATTCATACGAAAACAAGCTTAATGATTATGACACTATGAAGAGCCTTGCGGCGGTTTTGTATAAATCTGTCAGATCATCCTATGTTTCAGAGTGGGGCGTTGATGGTCACGTGACAAGAATCAAAACCAAGGCTAAGGAGGACGACGATTTTATTATAAATCTTCACGGTGCAACGGGCAAATATAGAGTGAGCCTTTACATCAACAATGAAATTCAGAATGTTTTTGACGGCAAGGCTTATGCAGACGTAGCTGTTGTCCACGGTCAGCAGTCAGAGCTTAACATCAGTCTTGACACAACAAAGCTTCCTGAGGGAGACAATTACTGTTATGTGCTTTTCCAAAGACTTGACGGAGAGGAAGATGTTTTCCGTTGGATACATTACGGGCTTGTGTATACTATAGAGGTTAAGTGATTGAAATAAAAACAACTCCTGAAAAATTAAAACAAATTGTTGACAAGTGTACCTTTTGGGGTTATAATTAGTTAACTAAAATTCAGGAGGACAATTCAAATGAAAAAGATCTTAGCACTTATCATGGCAGTTCTTATGACATTCTCAATTGCTCTTGTTCCTATGGCAGCTGACGAAAATGCAACAGCTGAAGCAGAACAGATCACAGTTGATGAAGTGTTCGGCGCAATCGAAAAGACAGTTCTTCTTATCAAGGACACAATTGAACAGATCCACAACATTGTTGGTCAGATCATGGCAGTTCTTGACAAGGAATGTGCAATGTGCGGTGAACTCCACGAAATCGCAGCTGAAGGCAACGACGAAGTTGTAGAAGACGAAGTTGTTGAAGAAGAAGTTGAAGAAGTAGCTCTTGCAGCATAAGAAATACGAATATGAAAACGCACGGGTAATTTGCCTGTGCGTTTTTTATTGCGCATAGAAAGTTGCGTGCAGCGGCAAGCGACAGGCTGCTCAGGATAACATTAATACAAAGTTTAAAAAATTCAGATTGTTTAGTTTTTTTGATGCTTTGTTTGTGCTATAATTTGGTAAAGGGGTGATGATTATGAGAAAAAAGATTAACCTGCTGTTAGCTCTCGTTTGGATAGCTATGGTATACGGAGTGTATTTCTTTATGAGGTCTCAGCTGGAGTTTCCAAGCATACGAACAGATAGCGGCGGCTTTATTCTGATTTGCTTTATGGTCGTGCCTTTCTGGGGCTTGTTCCTTTCTCTGGTGATTAAAAAGAAAAGGAAAATCCTTCATACCGTAATATCTGTATTTATAATTCTCGGAATTCTTGTTCACGCAGGTTATATTTTCGTTTTCACCGGAGCGTTTCAGTTCTGGTCTCCCGGAGGTTATCCTCTTTATTCGGAAACAACAAATGTGTCGGATTATCTTGTGCTTGACGGAAAGCTGAAGGATAATTATGACAATATAATAAAGTATATGCCCGAAGAGATTCCGGAAAGTGCTTCAGATGTTACATATGAATACAAGTATGATTCGGGAATGAGCGGAAGGTTTGCCGCAAGCTGGTGTTTGCCTGCAGAGGAATTCAATGCTCTTGAAGAGGAATTCAGGTTGAAGGGTTGTTCGGTTGAACAGGTTGAAAAGGGAACGGTTTATTCGGTAAGCTGGAATGTGACGGACATACCTGCATTTTTTACAACAATGAATGTGTATTTCTGGCATGAAACAAATACGGTAAGTTATTGGGTGAATCAGATTTATTGTGATTGATATACAATATAGAAATGAACAGCACACTTTCGGGTGTGTTGTTTTTCATATATATAATAAGTATACAAGTTAGTGGCAGGGTGGGGTGAGTGTTCCTGCCCTGCAGCAGTCGTCGCTCTCGTCGATTGTGAAAACCGTAGGGGCTCGCATTGCGAGTCCGCAACAAAAAAACAAAATCGCGTAGGGGAGACCCCGTGTGGTCTCCCGAAAATGCAAAATATAAAATGGATGGCGGGACACTCGCACCCGAATAAAATTTCGTAGGGCAGGGGCTTGCTCGTGCCGTGAACAGGCTGAGCCGTGCAAGCACGTTGCATTTTAAATATTCCGAGGATTCAGGATTTAAGTTCTACCGCCTCGTGCCGGCGGGGCAGTTACTTTTGGACTCTTGCGGTTCCCAAAATTCATTACGGCTTGGAGCGCCTATGAATTTTGACCGCTGCGCCATCCTCACCTCGCTTCATCTCGCACTGCGAGCGCTTCGG
>JAZKYQ010000106.1:0-5227 GCA_045612205.1 Acutalibacteraceae bacterium
TTTATGCTATAAACAAACTTCGCCTCTCGACGTACCACTGTACGCCTTCGGGTAACCCCAAATAAAGCAAATATGCTTTATTTGAGCTCAGTTTGTTCATTCTGCGCATTTTTTCACGCCCCTGAAAGGGGATGTAAAAAACTTTCGTTTTTTTACATCCCCTTTTGCTTTTATATAAAGATAATTTTTATTGCGCAGAGCTTCCTTTTTGCTTTGTGTTAATTGGTAAAATCGGGTGGACTTGCAAAATTTTACATAATATGGTATACTGTAAAACATTGAACAACAAAATATGCCGTTTTTTCTGACATAGTAAAGAGGAGGGTCTTAATATGTTGAAAAAATTTTTAAGTCTGATTCTGGCTTTGCTTATGATTTTCAGCTCCTTCGGTGTCGGCTTTGCAAGTGCTGCCGGTACTGATGATGCCACCATGGTAAAGCTGCAGGAGCTTATAAAGAGGTTTCCTCACGGAAAGTATTGGAATCATAAGCCGGGTTCAGCCAATAATTCCGAAAGTGTCACAGATACTCCATGTACCCATCATTGGAATTGTGACTATTACGGCACCTGTGGCTGCAATTCTTACGGTATCGCTATTCAGTGTATGGGATTTGCTCATAAGCTTGCCTATGAAATAACAGGCGTTGATGTTGAAAAATATACTGAAAGGCGTACTCTTGATATCACGAAGCTGCGTGTAGGGGATGTTATACGAATTAACAATGACTATCACTCGGTTTGCGTTACGGGTGTAAACGGCAATCAGATTTCTATTGCTCAGGCGAATTATCCTTCTAATTGTGTTATCAGTTGGGTGACTGTTGATAAAAGCTTTTTCAACAACGTTACCTATGTTCTTCATCTTGAAGGAAATGAGCGCAAGAACACGGATGTTAATTGGCACGACATTTACACAGGCATAATTAATCCTAACGAGCCTGAGGTTCCTGCAAAGGCAGATGAAATCTGGCAGATATCCGACACCAGCATTGATATCCTCAAGGAAAAGAAATCCTCATCAACCAGAGTTGCAACTATTCCGTCAGGCGGTAAGTTTACCGTTTATGAAAAATCAATTGTGGACGGATCACTCTGGGCTAAGGTTAATTATCAGGGTAAAACAGGTTACAGCGTTCTTGATCACGCAACATATATTTCAGGTGCCTACGAAAGACCTGAAATCAGCAATGTCAAGGATATATACATTTCAAAAAACGGCATGGTCTTAAAATGGTCACCTGTCAGCGGTGCAAACAAGTATAAGATTATTTTTTACGATGAAAACAAGAAGCTTATAAAAAATATTGAAACCTCAGGAACATCCTTTACCGCTTCAAAGCCTGCGACAGGAAAGTATTATGTAAGAATATACGCCTGCAATAATAAGATTCCGTTCTGGTGTATACCCGGTGCAATGAAAAGCTTCAGGGTTGTAACGAAGATTGTTGATCTTGAAAAAATTACTCTTCCTGAAACAAAGAAGGTTTATGTCGGCAAACGCAGCAGCTTATTGCCTGAGTTCACTCCTGCAAATGCCACATATCAGGATCTTGTATGGAAAACATCGGATAAAAAAGTTGCAACAGTAAGCTCTGACGGAAGGGTTACAGGTGTTGCTCCCGGTAAGGTTACTGTTACCTGTACAAGTAAAGTAAACAGTAAAATCAGCGCAAGCTGTGCAGTTACCGTGAGGCCGACATCCGTTAAGGTTATGCAGACAAAAGCAGGTACAAGCAAAAGCTCTGTAGGGCTTTCGTGGGATGTGAGCAAGGGCGCAACAGACTACGTTCTTTATAAAAAGGATACGCAGACAAACAAATATGAGATGCTTGCAACATTAAAGGGAAATACTTATACGGTAAAAAATCTTGAGCCCGCAACGGAATACACCTTTACCGTAAGACCTTATGCTCTTGTGAACGAAGAGGAGATTCACTCAGGCTTCAAGGATTACACCGCTAAAACAACGCCTGATGCTATTGAAAACCTGAGACAGACAGGCACCAACACCGGTAGAGTAAAACTTTCCTGGGAAGAGAAGAGCGGTGCCGATGCATACGATGTTTATAAATACAATCCTTCGACAAAAAAGTATGTTAAAATTGCCACAACAACCGATAATATGTATGTAGACGTCGATAAGAGTGCAACCAAGGTTTACTACAAGGTCGTCTCCATTGTAAAAACCGATGACGGTTATGCAAGAAGCAAGGCTTCGTCTGAGTTTATGGCAATCACAGGTCTTGATAAGCTGAAAATCACAGCCACCAAATCAAATAAAACTGCTGTAAAGCTTGACTGGAGCAGTGTCAAGTATGCGACCGGTTATCAGATTTACAGAGAAATTAACGGTGAAAGGGTTCTTTTGGCAACGGTAGCTTCCGATAAGCTTACTTATACAGATAAGTCCCTTGAATCGAAAAAGACTTATACTTACCATATCCGTGCTGTAAGAAACCATTCGGAAAAACTGAAGCTGTATTCAAGTTACACAAAAGTAAAGGTTAAAACGACATAATTGAAATATAAAAAATATCCTTGCCTTATTTCTTCATGGCAAGGATATTTTATTTGATTTCCTGTTCAAGATTTTTGAAAAGAGGAGATGAGAAAAAATCAATTATTTCTATATTCAGCCCATCACATATTTTTTTTATGGTTGAAATTGTTGCACTGTTGTTTCTGCCGTTTACAATGTTGTTAAGCGTTGATTGTGTTATACCGCAAATAGTAGCAAGCTTGTTTACAGTTATATTGTTTTCGTTGCAAAGCTCAATAATCCGCAATCTGACGGCATTTCCGATATTCATACAATCACTTCCTTCAAACTTGAGTTAAATATAGTGTATACTATTTTCAAAGAAAAAATTAACTCAAAAGAGTTGACAGTGGAATTATGCAAATGTTATAATTAAAATGCAGGTTAAATTCTTAAGATATACAGGAAAATTAATTATGTTGTTTGAAATAATTTGTTTTGCTTTAATTGCAGTAATGCCGATTTTTTTTATTTCTGCTTTAATATGCGTAGCTTTTAATTTTTTTGATATAGATATTCCGGATAAGAGGCTGATAAGGTATAAAAAATATATGCGGATAAAATATCAGTATGTAACTCCGCAAGAGCTCGGGCAGGTGTTCAGTCTGGTTGATAAATGTTACAGCTTTCATCTGAAAGGCAGCAGCAGGAAGGATGCTTATAAGGACGGCACCTTATTTGCTGAAATTGATTTAGCTGAAATAATGCAAGCCGTGTCACACAGGTCAGGATATAATTGTGAAATCAATATCTCTGATGTCAGATATTTAAAAAGAGATTATAAGTATCTGAAGAAGAAATTGAATAAATAGGATTGCAAGTAAATAAATTTATAATCAAGGAAATTCTCAGCACCCTTACGGGTGCTGTTTTTTGTTCAAATTTTCTATAAATTTGACAACGTAACTTCCGATAAATAAGCAAGTATACAATCTTGCCTTTCAGGGCATACTGAAATGAAAAAAGTCTTGACAAATTTGACAGACTGATATATAATTCCAAAGTGTGCGATTATGCGTACATAAATATTTCAGGAAAGGAGTTGCTACGATTGCCTACCTTTAACCAGTTAGTTCGTAACGGTAGAGAAACACTCGTAAAGAAGCCTAAGGCACCTGCTCTTCTCAAGGGTCTCAACTCAAAGAAGAATGTTATGACTGATCATAACTCACCCCAGAAGCGTGGCGTTTGCACAGCAGTTAAGACAGCTACACCGAAGAAGCCGAACTCAGCTCTTCGTAAGATCGCAAGAGTTCGTCTTACAAACGGAATCGAAGTTTCAGCTTACATTCCCGGCGTAGGTCACAACCTTCAGGAGCACAGCGTTGTTCTCATCCGTGGCGGCCGTGTTAAGGACCTTCCCGGTGTTCGTTACCACATTGTCCGCGGTACACTTGATACTCAGGGCGTTAACGGAAGAATGCAGTCCCGTTCAAAGTACGGTGCTAAGCGTCCTAAGGCAGCCAAGAAATAATTTAATTATTTCTCAAAAAAACAATTTTTAAAAAACATCCGTAGTCAGACGGAAAACACTATGAATTGACAAATCTTCTTGCAGGCATATTTAATGTGATGTAAGAGTGTATATATATTTTATTGTATATGCCTCTGCATTGGTGCCGACGGGAATTTGTCACTCGAGTACCTATGATATCATTATTATGAAGGAGGGAAGCGCAGTGCCAAGAAGAGGCCAGATCGCAAAGCGTGACGTTTTGCCCGATCCGCTTTACAATTCAAAGCTTGTAACACGCCTTATCAACAACATCATGTATGATGGTAAGAAGGGTGTTGCTCAGAAGATCGTTTACGATGCTTTTGACATTATCAAAGAAAAGACAGGTAAGGAACCCCTTGAGGTTTTTGAAGCCGCTATGGAAAACGTAATGCCTTTACTCGAAGTTAAGGCTCGCCGTGTTGGTGGTTCAACTTACCAGGTTCCCATGGATGTCCGTCCCGAAAGAAGACAGACACTCGGACTTCGTTGGATCACACTTTACAGCCGTCAGCGTTCAGAAAGAACAATGAAGGAAAGACTTGCCAACGAAATCATTGATGCTACCAACGAAACAGGTTCAGCATTCAAGAAGCGTGAAGATACTCACAAGATGGCAGAAGCTAACAAGGCTTTCGCACATTTCAGATGGTAATAATCTTATTTACTTAACTTTTTATAGGAGGATAAAATTATGGCCAGAAAAGTATCTCTTGAAAAAACAAGAAACATTGGTATTATGGCTCATATCGACGCCGGTAAGACTACAACATCAGAGCGTATTCTTTACTACACCGGTGTTAACCACAAGCTTGGTGAGACTCATGACGGTTCAGCAACAATGGACTGGATGGCTCAGGAGCAGGAAAGAGGTATCACAATTACTTCTGCTGCTACAACATGCTTCTGGAAAGAGCACAGAATCAATATCATCGACACCCCGGGTCACGTTGACTTCACAGTTGAAGTTCAGCGTTCACTCAGAGTTCTCGACGGTTCAGTAACTGTTCTTTGTGCTAAGGGCGGTGTTGAACCCCAGAGTGAAACAGTTTGGCGCCAGGCTGACGAATACAAGGTTCCCAGAATGATCTATGTTAACAAGATGGACATCACCGGCGCAGACTTCTACCGTGTTCTCAAGATGATCAAGGAGCGTTTCAACTGCAACGCAGTTCCCGTACAGCTCCCCATC
>JAZKYQ010000107.1:0-14138 GCA_045612205.1 Acutalibacteraceae bacterium
TCCAGCTGTAGTTAAGGTTGTTCATTGTCTTGAAGCAGTTCTTCCATGTTGTCATCTGGTGGGGATAGAATTCACCGACCATAAGAGGTACATTGGGATGAAGAACCATTGTAAGAAGAAGGAAGAAGGTGAAGATGAAGTCGTTGTTGTTATAGAAGTGAACCTGATAAACAACATTGTTCCAGCCCTTGAAGAAGGTCTTGGGAAGGGCAAAGCCTGTCCAGATTGCTTCCATTGTGATGATGTGATCCTCGTCAGCTTCGCGCACTGTATCGTAAAGGATGCCGTAGATCCATTCATTCTTTGCTCTTCTTTCTACTTCTGTGCATTCAACATCGCACATGGGCTCGTTAAGAAGGTCATACATAGCAACAGCGGGGTTGCCTTCGAATCTTTCTGCAATAGCGTACCAGAGTTCCTTTGTAAGTCTGCGGTATTCTTCACCACGGATGCTGTCTTCGTAAAGCTGTGCGCCCTGGAAAGCACGACCGCTGTGAGGAGCATCACTCTGTGAGCCTACTGCACCATGCATATCGAGGATAACATAAAGCTCACGCTCTCTGCATTCTTCAACAATCCAGTCAAGGATTGAGAAATCCCATTCGCCGTTTTCGTCAAGGATCTTTGTGCCCTGATCGTCATAGTAGAAGTTTCTGTACCAGAAGGGAACACGGACGCAGTTGAAGCCCTTTGCCTTTACATTATCAAGGTCCCATTCGGTAATCCAGTTTTCGTAATACATATCGATGAGCTCTTTTGCTTTTTCTCTGCCGAAGCGTGTCTCGAGAGTGTCGTAGATGTATTCACCGTCGTACTGCACATCTTCGGGGATGTGGTCGGGGCAAAGCCAGTCCTCACGGGTAAGCCATGCGCCGAAGTTTACGCCCTTGAGCTGAACGTGTTCACCGTTCTTTTTGTACATAGCTCTGCCTTTTACTGTAAGGAAGTCCTCGTCTGTGAAGCCTGTGACCTCTTCAGCCTGAGCAGCAATGCTTTCGTCTGCGCTTTCTTCTGCGATTTCCTCGTATTCAACTTCTTCGATTGCTTCAGTTACTGTAGCGGAAGCTTCATCTTCGGCAAAAGCAATGCTTGAAGTTGAGAAAACCAAAAGAACACAAAGCAGAACGCTGAGAGCTTTTTTGAAATTTTTCATTTTGTTTTCCTCCTGATTGTTTCTGAATTCACCTTTTTCAAGGGTTAAATCCGATGATTTAAGGCTACTAATATTATACTTCTCTTACATAAAAAGTCAATTTACTTATCTTACAAAAAAAGATGTATTTCTTTGGTGATTTAAGCATAGAAAAAGCACCGGAGTTTTATCTCCGGCACCTTTATTGTTTTATTTTCTGTCAGCACCGTAGTTGATAGCTGCAAGCTCGTTCTTTTCATTTCTGAATTCGGGTGACCAATGCTCACCTGCTGTAACAGTCTTGAACGCTTCTGCTGAAAGAGCAACATCAACCTCTGTGATGCCTGTCTTGTTTCCTTCTTCGTCAAGCTTTGCACAGTATGTAAAGCTGTAAGCACCGATTGTCTTTATTGATTCGGGAAGATAAAGATAGGTAAGACCTGAAGCGTAGTTGAAAGCATCTGTTCCGATTGATTCGAGACCTTCGGGAAGTGAAGCGTAGGTTTCGTCGCCCTTGTAGGAAAGAATTTCCTTAAGGGATTCTGCCTTGAGGAACGCCATGCTTCCGATGCTCTTGAGGCCTTCGGGAAGAAGAACCTTTTCAAACTTACAGTCGGAGAATGCTGAACGACCGATTTCTTCAACTGCTTCGGGAACGGTGAATTCAGTGCCTTCGTAAGCCTTGGGAACGCAAAGGAGGGTCTTCATGTCCTTTGTGTAAAGAACACCGTCAACTGCAGTGAAGCTTTCGTTCTCTTGAGCAACATCGAACTTTTTAAGTGCACGAAGGTTAACGAAGCTTTCACCGTAAAGCTCGGTTACATCCTTGCCGATGTAAACTGTTTCAATGCTTTCATCCCACTCAAACGGATGATGAGCGATTGATGTGACAGCTCTTCCATTTTCGTCCTCTGTTGTGAATTCCTTGGCGCCTTCTCTGTTTGTAACAGTTGTAAGTTCAAGTGTGCCGTCTTCCTTTACGGTGTAGTTCTTGGCTGCATCATATTCCTTTTCGGCACCGTATATAAGCTCAACCTTCTTGTCAAGAAGACCGCTGTCATATTCGGGGAAGCACTGATCTCCTGCTTCAACATTGCTCTTGAACTCTTCTTCAGTCATAGAAACATGGACCTTGAAGTAGCCGTTAAAGCCGTCGCCGCTTTTTTCAACTGTATCCCAGAAAGCGTGGTGACCGATATAGGTTACGCTTGAGGGAATGCGAAGGTAATTACAGGTACGGTTGTAGCTCATTGCATCAGAGCCGATGTATTCAAGACCGTCGGGAAGTGACTTATAAACGCCGCTGAGCTTTGCAATAGCGCTGAAGCCTGTTTCACCGACATCTGCTGTGCTTGACTCATAGGAGTAGATATCTGTCATCCACCAGTTTCTCATAATGGCCATTGTTTCAATTCTCTTAAGACCCTCGGGCATATAGAGAGCTGCAAGAGGAAGATCGTAGAATGCAAGCTCACCGATGGTTTCAACCGTAGCAGGAAGAACATAAGTGAGAACATCAGCTTCGTATCTTGCACGGAATTCAAGGTTGTTTTCCGCATCCGCCCAAATTGTATCATTGTAGCCGTATTTTTCACGCAGATACTGAGGATGGTTCATAGGATAGCAGATAATCTGTGTCATATCCTTGTTGTAAAGAACACCGTCAAGGTCGCAGTAGTATTCGTTTTCATCGTCAACGATAATCTGCTTGAGTGCTCTGCAGGTGAAAAATGCCTTGCCGTCAATTTCCTTTACATCCTTACCGATGTAAATTGTTTCAACCTTTTCGTCGCAGTTGAAGCAGAACTGAGGAATTGCGGAGATGGGCTTGCTTTTATCCTTTTCAAGGGTGAAGTTTGTTGCTGCGTCGGGATTTTCCTTGTCAGTTACAAGCTCGATTGCATAGTCGATGTCAAGGTGACCGATGTAGCCTGTGTTGTTGAATTTTGTGAATTCATATGTTCCGTTGTCAAGCTCGTTGTACTCAAAGGGAGTACGGCTTACAACTCTTACGCTGAAGTACATTGAAAGACCTACAGCGATAAGAATAAGAACGGTGAAAATAATCTTTTTAAGAGTGAAGTTTGTGAAGGGCTTATTGATGTGAGGCTCTGCAAGACCGTCAATTTTATAGGTCCATATCTCATCCTCGGGGATGTCGAGGTGTACATCAACGGGAGCGGTCATACCCTTGAAAACTTTTTGCTTTTTTTCTTTCATGATGTCATACCTCCTTTAACCGATATATCCGCCGCTGACGGATTCGCCTTCTTCCTCAGCCTTCTTCTGTGTTACTTCCGCACGGCGCTGGAGCACCTGGATAACCTTGGTCTGCTTTACATTATCATAGTCCCAGAATAAGTAAGGGATTGTCATAAGCAGGAAGCCGATGATGTCGATGATAAGGGGAACGGCAATAATCTTGAAGCGGGCTGAGTCGATATAGAGAACGTCCCAGTTGCTGTTGAAGCCGTACTTGAGAAGCATAAGGGGAATAATAAGGCCTACAAATGAGGTGATGGGGCCTGTGAACCAGCCGAATACACCTGCAAAGCTTTCAAGTCTTTCACCTGAAAGGTACATCTGATAGTCACCGATACGTGTGTTCATATCGTGACCTGCAGTTGTGGGAATTGTCTTTGTTGCTTCCATGAGGAACATAACAATGATACAAACGATACCGCAGATGTGAACATTATCACCGCAGAACCAGAAGGCGGCAACCATAAGAGCGTTACCCAGAGCACGGGTCAGCTGATAGAAAATCATAATCTGCTTATAGCTGAAGCGCTTGAGGAAGTAGGGGGCGCAAAGATCGGGCGGTGTACCTGCAAAGGAAATCAGGTTGATGATGATTGTGTAGGGAAGGCCTGCAAGTCTGAAGGTGTAAAGATAGATGATGGTTGTGATTGCAAGCATACCGTTACCGAGAGAGTCGATAAGACCAACCATAGTGTTGATAAGCAGATACTTGTTACGAAGAACACCGAACATACCGTCCCAGAAGTTGATCTGAACCTTCTTTTCAAGGGGCGGCTGGGGAATTCTTTCCTTGAGCCTGCCTGCAAAGACAAGCGTTATCATTGCAGGAACAATGAATGCGATGGGATAAACATAACGATAAAGGTTGATGTCAGCCCACTCGTTGTCAAGAGAGTCAACGATAACAGGGATAATGATTGAAACGATTGTATGTATAAAGTGGGAAAGCTTAACGGGATAGGTGCGCACAAGAAGTCGTTCTTCCATATTGGGGCTGATGGTTTTTGAAACGGTTTCAAGGCAGTTGCCGAAGCCGAAGATATTATAGGCGGCAAAGAGAAGGTTTGCTGTCCATACTCTTGTAACCATATCGGGGATATTGTAAAGAGGAAGCCAGCCTACAAGGATAACCATAATGCACTTGGGAATTGTGTCGCAGTAAAGAGAATACTTATATCTGCCGTATTTGGGAATAAGCTTTTTACGGTAGAAGATGTTTCTTGAGCCTGCCCAGCCGTTCCAGAGAATATGGGTGCCGAGAATCTTCATTGCTGAGGTGGCGTTGATACCGATACTTTCCATGTTGTTAAGATAGGCAATAAGGGGATTGGTTGAATTTGCCAGGAAGGGGAATTTGCCCAGTATCATAACAAGACCTATTACTATAAGAGAGAAATAGAGTCCGTAGAACTTCCTTTCTGTCTTCTTCGGCAAAAAGCCGAGGTTGTCGTTGATAATCCAGCCGATAAGGGTCCAGATATAGTTGAGTGGCATATTGATAATGCCGATGAATGAGAAGGTAAGGTAGGGCAGCTGATAGTGATACATAAACAGGTAACAGGCAGCCCAGAAGCCTACAGCTTCAAGTACTTTTGAGCCTGTGTAGTTTGAGCCTATGCCCAGAAAAATGTCCTTGTACTCTCTGTAAGGAACATACTTACCTTCAGCAGGTGTTTTCCAGTGAGTTTTTACTTCGGTAAAAAATGATTTAACTTTTCCCAAACAAATACACACTCCTTTTCTTTATAGTTGCAATGATTATACCATATGTGTTGCAAAATGACAACGACTTGCGGTGCTGAAAAAAAGAAAATATATTTGGTTATTTTGCCACTTGATTTTATTCTGATACGGTAAATGGGTTGTTGTTTTAAAGGATTATTCCTGCCGTATTTTTTTGTTTTTTTTAGTTTGTTTTATGTTTAAAAAGATATAATTTCAACAAAAGAATGTAATACCAACTTTTTCTTGCTTTCATTATGTATAGTATGTTAAAATTAAAATGTATAGGGATTTTACCCTTTGTATGAAAGGACGGTTACTATGAGGTTACTGTTAGCAGAAGACGAAAGAGAGCTTTCAAAGGCATTATGTGCTGTTCTTAAGCACAATAATTATTCCGTTGATCCTGTTTATAACGGACAGGATGCCCTTGATTACGGCCTTTGTGAAAATTACGACGGAATTATTCTTGATATTATGATGCCGAAGATGGACGGTCTTACGGTGCTTAAAAAATTAAGGGAGCAAGGAATTTCCACCCCGGTTATAATTCTGACTGCAAAAAGTGAAATCGAGGACAGAATAACAGGCCTTGATGCAGGTGCAGATGACTATCTTACAAAGCCCTTTGCTATGGGTGAGCTTCTTGCAAGACTCAGAGCGCTTACAAGAAGAAAAAGTGAGTTTTCACCTAATGTTATTTCCTTCGGAAACCTTTCGCTCAACAGAGAGAGCTTTGAGCTTTCCGTGGGTGAAAATTCAATACGCCTCGGCAACAAGGAATTCCAGATGCTTGAAATGCTTCTTTCAAATCCGGGAAGACTCATTTCTACCGAGCAGTTCATGGAACGAATCTGGGGTTATGAAACAGAAGCGGAAATCAATGTTGTATGGGTGTATATTTCTTATATCAGAAAGAAGCTTACTTCTCTTGAGGCGAATCTTGAAATCAAAGCGGTAAGAGGCCTCGGGTATACTCTGGGGGAAAAATCATGCTGAAAAAACTCCAACGCCGTTTTGTGCTCATTGCGATGACGGCACTTGCGTTCCTTCTTCTTGTGCAGCTTACAGCGGTAAATGTTGCAAATATCTACCAGAGAGATCAGGAGCTTTGCAGAACCCTTGAGACGATAAGCCACAACGACGGATACTTACCCAAAGGCTTTAATGACATAATTGACAGCCCGATTGATGATTTTATAAAGCCTTTTTCACCTGACATAATTGAAAAAGGAAAAAGGCGCAGCACTACAAGATATTTTGCTGTGCAGATTGTTGAAAACACTATCACCCGTGTTTCCACAGAGAACATTGACTCCGTGGATGATTTTACGGCACAGAAATATGCTACTTATGTCTATAATACCTCTGAGCCGGGCTTCGGCCTTCTCGGCACCTACCGTTATCATTACACTCGCGATGGTGCAGAAAGTCTGATTGTTTTTGTGGATGCGGAAAAGGATTTTGAAGCGGCAGCAACGCTTATAATGATTTCCATGATTGTCGGAATTATTACCTTTCTTGCTGTGCTTTTCCCTGTTGTTCTCTTTTGCAAAATGGCGGTGCGACCTGTAGCCCAGGCGATTGAAAAGCAGAAGCAGTTTATCACCGATGCAGGTCACGAGTTAAAAACACCTCTTGCCATTATCTCAGCTGACGCAGAGGTTATTGAGCTTTGCGGCGGTGAAAGCGAGTGGCTTACAAGCATTAAAAATCAGACCACCAGAATGAACGTGCTTATAAAAAATCTTGTCAATCTTTCAAAGCTTGATGAGCTGAGTGTCGGCTCAAAGAAGGAGAAGTTTGACCTGAGCAGCACCGTAAAGGAGGCTGCTGAAGCCTTTGCCACAAAGGCGAAGCATGACGGAAAGAACCTTTCTGTCACAGTCACTCAGGGACTTATGTATTACGGCTCTCAGGAGGAAATCATTCAGCTGATTTCAATTCTCTGCGACAATGCAATCAAATACTCTTCTGCTGAGGGTACAATCAGAGTAAGTCTCTATAAGTCGGGCAAGAATATCTGCCTTGACTGTTATAATACCTGCGAATTTATTGATCCTTCAACGGTCGAAAAGCTGTTTGACCGTTTCTACAGGGCAGACTCTTCCCGTTCAAGAGAGACGGGAGGCTACGGTATCGGACTTTCTGTTGCAAAAGCTATTGTTACCCGTCATAAGGGAAAAATTCGTGCAGTTGCAACGGGCACAACAGAAATTACCTTCAAGGTCGTTCTGTGATAACAATTTAAAGAAAGGCGGTGAAACATATGCCCGGCTTTACCAAGGTATTTAAGAGGCTCGAAAAGAAGTATCTTATCACAAAAGAGCAGTATGAAGCTCTTGTGCTGACATTGAGTGAACATATAGTGCCGGATGAATACGGCAAAAGTACAATCAATAACATTTACTTTGATACTCCTGATTACCGTCTTATCCGTGCATCGATTGAAAAGCCGACGGTTTATAAGGAAAAGCTCAGAATACGCTCATACGGAATACCCGAAGCAGGCAGCAATGTTTTCGTTGAGCTTAAAAAGAAATACAAGGGTATTGTATACAAAAGGCGAGTGGATATGACCTATGAAGAGGCTATAAATTATCTTTATAAGCATGAAAATCCGCCTGAGCCTTCACAGGTTACAAAAGAAATTGACTGCTTTATGCAGTTTTACGGCAACCTGAGACCTGCTGTGTCACTGTTTTATGACAGGGTTGCTTATTATTCAAAGGATGTTCCAGAGCTCAGACTCACCTTTGATACAAATATCCGTTTCAGAAGCAAGCAGCTTGACCTGAGATACGGTGATTTCGGAACGGTGATACTTGATGAAAGTCAGTATATTCTTGAAATCAAGTGCATTGATGCGATGCCGTTGTGGCTGACAAACGAGCTTGACAGGCTTAAGATTTACCCTGCATCCTATTCCAAATACGGTACGGCCTATAAGCTTATGCTTTCGCAGGGAGAGCTGAATTTCCTCAGTCAGAAGCCTGTGTATACACCTGTCAGAGAAAAAGTCAAACAATAAACATAAATCGGAGGAATTTAAAAATGTCGGGAATTTTTCAATCAGTTTTATCCCTTAACATCACACTTTTTTCATTTGCTCTTTGTATGATTACATCCATAATCATCGGCGCTGCAGTTGCAGTGACCTATATGAAAACAAGCAAGCGCTACACAAACAGCTTTGTTGTGACTCTTGCACTTCTTCCGGCAGTTGTTCAGGTTGTCATTATGATGGTTAACGGAAACCTCGGTGCAGGTGTTGCTGTTGCAGGTGCCTTCAGCCTTGTCCGTTTCAGAAGCATCCCCGGCACCGCGAAGGAAATCGGTTTTATCTTCATTGCTCTTGCGGCAGGTCTTGCAACGGGTATGGGTTATGTTGCCTTTGCAACAATTTTCACTGCAGTGATGTGCCTTATGAGCATCGTTTACGAGAAGACAGGCTTCGGCGGTAAGCACGTTGCAAACAAAAAGAGCCTTACTGTTGTTATTCCCGAGTCTCTTGACTACACAGGTGCCTTCGATGTTGTTTTCCAAAAGTATCTTGCTTCATATGAGCTTATCAATGTAAAAACAACCAATATGGGCAGTCTCTTCAAGCTCAAGTATGAAATCGCATTCAAGGACGCAAGCAAGGAAAAGGAATTCATTGACGAGCTTCGTTGCAGAAACGGCAACCTTGAAATCATCTGCTCAAGAGCAGAGCTTAATCAGGAAATTCTCTGATAAATTTTACACAGATCTTTTATGGAAAAAGTTACAAATCGGAAAAGAATTTTCACAGAAAGGTTGGCCGGTTATATAAATCGGTAGGGTATAAGCTTATGCCATTAAAAATAGTTTCTATTATATCTATTCTTGTTCTTACGGTTGGCGTGATTGCGCTTCTTTCCGCTTGCGGTAAAAATCAATCAGAAGCCCGTGAGGATGAAACCTATGAGTCATTTGTTGTCTCCACAACGCATACTCCCGAAGCAGAGACTTCTGCACCTGTGCACAATGTCTATGACAACACGCAGAATTACGATGCTTATGTTGTTCTCAGTGATGAAAAAACAACGGTAAACGGTGTCGGAGCGAGCTTTGAAGTCAACACGCTCAACATAACAAGCGGCGGAACCTATTATATTACGGGAAATCTTTCTGACGGACAGATTTATGTAAACAGTAATACAGACGACAAAAAGGTAAAGCTTGTTTTTGCTTCCGTCAATGTGAGCTGTTCTTATGATGCTCCCTTGTTTGTTGAAAACTCGCCCAAGGAAACCGTGCTCATTCTTCAGCAGGGCACACAGAATTATTTCTCCGACACAGAAAGATCAATTCCTGAGGACACTTCCGAATATGCCACGGCGACAATTTACTCAAAGGACGACCTTCAGATTGAGGGTGACGGAGAGCTTTTTGTCAGCGGCAATTTTGAAAAAGGTATCTTTTCAAAAAATGATATAGACATCCGTGGCGGTAATATTAATATTACTGCTAAGGATGATGGTATAAGAGGTAAGGATAGCGTAGAAATTGAAAATTCCTCTGTTACAATTGTAAGCGGTGCGGACGGTATCCGCACAAACGAAACAGCCGAAGAGGATAAGGGCGATATTCTTATTTCTTCCGGTGTTATTGACATCACAAGCACTCTTGACGGCATTCAGGCAACGGGTAATGTTATAATAAACCGCGTCACGTCCACCATCTGACTTCCACCGCCCGCGCCAGAGGTGTATGAAAGCGACAGTTTCGGAAAGAACGGCTTTATGTGGGGCGGTCCTCAGTCAGGTAATCCCTTTGAAGATTCAGCTTCAGCCGATGAGGAAGGCTCTTCTTCTGCAAAGGGTATCAAAGCAGATAAAGCTCTTCTTATAAATGCGGGAGGCTTTACCCTTGACTGCTCTGATGACTCTCTTCATGCTGTAGATGTTACGGTTAACGGCGGTGAGTTTACGATGAAGAGTGATGATGACGGAATACACGCTGACGAAAGCTTCACCTTAAACGCAGGCTCGGTCGTTATCGCAAACAGCTATGAGGGCGTAGAGGGTCGTCTGATAAACATTCGTGGAGGTAAGCTTATTGCAAAATCAGCTGATGACGGCTTCAATGCTGCAGCCTCGGCTTCTTCATCGGAACAGGAAACACAACAGTCTGACATCACATTTGCCCGAATGGGCGGTATGGGTGGTTTCGATTATGACGGAAGCTGTCTTATAACAATGACCGACGGTTATGTGATTCTTCTTTCTGAAGGTGACGGAATTGACTCCAACGGCAGTGTTGAGCAAAGCGGAGGCACTCTGATTGTCTTCGGTCCTACAATGGGCGGTAACGGTGCTCTCGATTACGGCGGAACCTATAACATCACAGGTGGCACTGTTCTTGCAACAGGCTCAATGGGAATGGCGCAGTCTGTTACCGGAAACGGTGTAAAGGTGCTTAATTTCAACATTAACGGCTCGGAGGATTATGTTTACACCATTGCAGACGAAAATAACAGCTGTAAGGTAGCTTTTGTTTCTCAGAAATCCTTCCAGAATGTTGTTTTTGCAAGTGACAGCCTTAAGGAAAACGAGTCATACAGTGTATATTCGGGCGGCACGGTTACCGGATGTTCGGATAATTCACACGGAATCTGCTTTGACGGAATATATGTTCCGGGAGAATTACTGAGCACTCTGTCTTGACAAAATACCTCAAAAGTGATAAAGTATGTAAGTTGTTTTTTATATTTATATTTAAAAGGATTGGTGAATTAAATGTCAGGTCATTCAAAATGGAGCACCATTAAAAGAAAAAAGGAAAAAACTGACGGCGCAAGAGCCAAGGTTTTTACTAAAATCGGCAGAGAAATTGCAGTAGCAGTGCGTGACGGCGGTCCCGACCCCTCATCAAACTCAAAGCTTAAGGATATCATTGCAAAAGCTAAGGCTAACAATGTTCCTAACGATAACATCGAAAGAATCATCAAGAAGGCTTCAGGTGAAACCTCAGGTGCAAACTACGAGGAAATCATGTACGAAGGCTACGGACCCTCAGGTAGTGCAGTTATCGTTGAAACTCTTACAGATAACCGCAACCGTAGCGCAGGTGAAATGCGTCACTACTTTGACAAGAACAAGGGTAACCTCGGTCAGCAGGGCTGTGTTTCCTTCATGTTCACACGCTACGGTGTAATCGTTATTGAAAAGGAAGATGTTGACGAGGATCAGCTTATGGAGGATGCACTTGAAGCAGGTGCAGTTGACTTCCTTACAGATGAAGAGGATGTATTTGTTGTCCGTACAGAGCCTAACGATCTCGGTGCAGTTCGTGACGACCTTGAAGCAAAGGGCTACAGCTTTGTTTCCGCTGAGGTTGAATACACTCCCAACACCCAGACAGCTCTTTCAAGTGAAGATGATCTCAAGTGTATGGCTAAGCTTCTTGAAATGCTCGAGGATAACGATGACGTACAGAACGTATGGCACAACCTCGAAAACGAAGACGACCTTCCCTGATGACAAAAACTCCCTCGTGATGAGGGAGTTTTTTTATTCTCAATTTACAATCAGAGGTGCGGAGAAGGTGCATCGTGAAGATAATCATAATAAAATCGTTGAAATTCAAGAGCCAGTTCCGCCAAAAAGTCCCTGTTTATAAGGGTTTTCCTTACTTTTTATATATCAGGAACAGAATATTTAATAAAAAAGTATAAAAAGCAAAAAGGAATAAAAAAGTTTATAGAAAATTGCGTTCCTCTGTTCTTGCGTTCCATTGCACACGCTGGCTGTTTTGAGTTTATTGGTAAGTGGAGCTGAGATGTGTAAAGAGGGTTCCTTGCTACTCACTACTGACTACTTACTACTAAAAAAGAACGCCATCTGGCGTTCTTTTCTTATCCGAGATATTTACATACTGCAACGGATGCTGCAGCACCGTCGGAAACGGCAGTTGCAATCTGTCTTACAGCCTTGCTTCTGCAGTCACCTGCAACGAAGATTCCCTCTTCACCTTCGGGGATACAGCTTTCGTCGGCAGAGATATAACCTCTGTCGTCAATTGTAACTGCATCGCGGAAGCTTTCGTTTTCGGGCATCTGTCCGATGGCAACGAAAATTCCGTCAAAGGTAAGGTCGGTTTCTTCCTGTGTTTCCTCGTTTTTGATTGTAATTCCCTCAAATTTATCTTCACCGAGAATTTTTGTTACAACGGACGAGAAAATCACGCTGATGTTTTCTGTTGCTTCAATCTGTTCAATGAGCTTTTTTTCACCGGTAAGGAAGGGGAGGTTGTGAATAACGGTGACACTCTTTGAGGCCTTTGCGAGAAGGATTGCTTCCTGCAAAGCAGAGTTTCCGCCGCCGATTACGGCAATGTCCGTATCCTTATAGAATGCACCGTCACATACTGCACAGTAGGAGATTCCTTCACCTGTGAACTTCTCCTCGTTTTCGAGTCCGAGAGTTCTGTGCTTTGAGCCTGTTGCGATGATAACTGACCTTGCCTGATAATCGCTTCTGTCGCCCTTGACTGTGAAAGTGTCACCGTCCTTAGTGATGCCCTTTGCTTCATCAAGGTCAATGTCTGCACCCTGAGCCATAGCCTGTTCAACGGGCTTATCTGCAAATTCTACTCCGCTTACGCTCATAAAGCCGGGATAGTTTTCAACCTTAGGGGAGTGGGTAATCTGTCCCCCGAAGGTTTCTTTTTCAAGAACAAGAACGCTTTTGTCTGCTCTTTTCAAATAAATTGCCGCTGTCAGACCTGCAGGGCCTGCACCGATAATTATTGTATCGTAAATCATTTTTATGCCCTTTCAGTGAATGCTCTGATGTTTGAAAGGTTGACAATCTTTTCGGCCTTACCGTCTTTTACAACGATGAGTGTGGGAGCCTGCTGAATGCCGTATTCCTCTGCAAGAGCCTTGTTTTCGTCAGCATAAACCTTTTCATAGCTGATGTTGGCCATGTCAAGGAAGCGTGCAGCCATCTTGCAGTTGGGGCAGGTTGTTGTTGCAAAAAGGATTACCTTATCTTCACACACTGCACAGCTTGCTTCTGCAGCCTTGACTTCCTGTCTTGCTTCAAAGATTCTCTTTTCGATTTTGTCGGGATTATATTCAACTCTGTGCTTGTATTCCTGACTCTTACCGTCATTCCAGTTCTGAACGGGTCTGTAGTAGCCTGTGATACGGCTGTAAACCTCTGTGGTTTCGCCGCAGTCGGGACAGGTGTAAACCTCGCCTGCGATATAGCCGTGGTTCTTACATACAGAGTAGGTGGGAGAAATTGAATAGTAGGGGAGACGGTAGTTTTCGGCAATTTTCTTTACAAGGTTTGCCGCACTCTTCCAATCGGGAAGCTTTTCACCAAGGTAAGCATGGAAAACAGTACCTGAGGTGTAAAGTGTGTGAAGCTCATCCTGCTTGTCGAGTGCTTCGAAGATATCGTCTGTGTAACCGACGGGAAGATGTGAGGAGTTGGTGTAGTAGGGAGTTTCCTTTTTCTTGCTGTCGCCTGCAGTGATGATGTCGGGATAGTGCTTGAGATCGTGCTTTGCAAGACGGAATGAGGTTGATTCTGCAGGAGTTGCCTCAAGGTTGTAAAGATCGCCGTACTTTTCCTGATAGTCGGAAAGTCTTTCTCTCATATGGTTGAGAACGTCCTTTGCAAACTGCTGGGCTCTGTCATCAGTGAGATTGCAACGAAGCCAGTTAGCGTTAAGAGCAGCTTCATTCATACCAACAAGACCGATTGTTGAGAAGTGGTTTGCGAAGGTGCCGAGATATCTCTTTGTGTAGGGATAAAGACCTGCATCGAGGAGGTTTGTGATAACCTTTCTCTTGATTGCAAGTGATCTTGCAGAGATATCCATAAGTCTGTCAAGACGGTCGTAGAAGTCCTTTTCGTCCTTTGCAAGATAAGCAATTCTGGGAATGTTGATGGTAACAACACCTACTGAGCCTGTGCTTACACCGCTACCGAAGAACCCGCCTGACTTCTTGCGAAGCTCACGAAGGCCAAGACGGAGTCTGCAG
>JAZKYQ010000108.1:0-22383 GCA_045612205.1 Acutalibacteraceae bacterium
AGGTTATCAAGGCCTGGGATATTTGTACAAACCGCGTTGCTGATGCTCTTACAGGTTCATTCGATATGACCAACCCCATCTGGATGATGCTTGACTCCGGTGCCCGAGGCTCAAACAGCCAGCTTCGTCAGCTTGCAGGTATGCGTGGTCTTATCGCAAATACCGCAGGTAAGACAATCGAGGTTCCCATCAGAGCTAACTACCGTGAAGGTCTTAACGTTCAGGAATACTTCATTTCATCCCGTGGTGCTCGTAAGGGTCTTGCCGATACAGCGCTTCGTACTGCTGACTCAGGTTACCTTACACGTCGTCTTGTTGACGTTTCACAGGAAGTTATCATCCGTGAAGAAGATTGCGGCTGCCATGACGGTCTTGAAGTTTATGATATCATGGACGGTAACCGTATCCTTGAAAGCCTTTCAGAAAGACATAAGGGTCGTTACCTTCTTGACAGCCTTGTTGATGAAGAAACAGGCGAGGTTATCATGTCAAATGACAAGATGATGACAGAAGCAGACGCTGCAAAGGTTGATGCTTACCTTACATCTAAGATGAATAAGGCTCTTGACAGCGGCGCAAGCAAGGAAGAAGCTGCAGCATGCCGCAGAATCAAGATCCGCTCACTTCTCACCTGTGAATCCGATCACGGTGCTTGTATCAAGTGCTACGGTGCAAACCTTGCATCAGGTCAGCCTGTTACTGTCGGTGAAGCAGTTGGTATTATCGCTGCTCAGTCAATCGGTGAACCCGGTACACAGCTTACCATGAGAACCTTCCACACCGGTGGTGTTGCATCAGGTGCCGACATCACACAGGGTCTTCCCCGTGTTGAGGAACTCTTTGAAGCAAGAAAGCCCAAGACTCTCGCAATGCTCGCTGAAATCGACGGTGTTGTATCCTTCGAAACAATCAAGAAGAATCCCCACATCGTTGTTACTGATGTAGAAGCAGGGGAAAGAAGAGAATACTTCCTTACCTTCGGCGCAAGAGCAAGAGTTTCAGAAGGTCAGTTCGTTAAGAAGGGTGAAACCCTTACTGAAGGTTCAATCGATCCCAGAGATGTTCTTGAAGTTCTCGGCGTAAATGCTGTTCACGACTATCTTATCAGCCAGGTACAGCTTACTTACCGTACTCAGGGTGTTGATATCAACGATAAGCACATCGAGGTTATCGCTCGTCAGATGATGAGAAAGATCAAGGTTGATGACGAAGGTGATACAAATCTTCTTCCCAACTCCGTTGTTGACAAGAAGGAATTCAAGAAGGCAAACGAAGAAGTCAGAAGAAGAGCTGCTGAAACAGGTGAAGAGCTTCGCGAAGCAACCTACATTCCTGTTCTTATGGGTATCACAAAGGCTTCACTTGCAACAGACTCCTTCCTTTCAGCTGCATCATTCCAGGAAACAACAAGAGTTCTTACAGATGCTGCAATCAAGGGCAAGGTTGATCCTCTTATGGGTCTTAAGGAAAACGTTATTATCGGTAAGCTTCTTCCCTCAGGTACAGGTATGAAGTGCTACAGCGATGTTGAGGTTATCGACAAAGCTCAGGAAGAGGAAGAAAATAACGTTGTTTGGAGCGTATAATTAAACGCTGAGTTCAGAATTGTACTGTGCTTGGCAACAAGTAAAGTATTGTTCTGTTATGTAAAAGTAAAATAATATAACCGCAAGGTAAGAGATTTACTCTCAAGCCTTGCGGTTGTTTTTTTGCTCCTTGCTACGGACTGTTTTTCATCCTGCTTTAAGGTCAAGTCTTAATTTATCACTTATCATGGCAATGAATTCCGAGTTAGTCGGCTTACCTCGTGAATTATGTATTGTGTAGCCGAAATAGGATGACAGCACATCCACATCACCTCTGTCCCAGGCGACTTCAATAGCATGACGTATAGCTCTTTCGACGCGGGAGGAGGTAGTGCCGTTTGTTTTAGCAACGGTGGGATAAAGTGATTTTGTAACGGCATGCATAAGCTCGGGATCCTTTACCGTAAGAACAATTGCCTGACGGAGATACTCATAGCCCTTTATGTGTGCCGGAACGCCTATTTGTCTCATAATAGACGATATAACCTTTTCAAGCTGCTCCTGCTTGCCGTGTTGGGAGGGTCTTTCGTTGTTTTCTTCATTCCATTTGCAAAGCTGATTGATTCTTCCTGCAAGCATATTCATCTCGAAGGGCTTGATGAAGTAGTAGCTCGCACCGGCAGCAAGAAGCTCCTGTTCAAAGCCGGGGTTATCCACTGAGGATAAAAGAGCAATCGCCGGCTTCTTTTCAAGCTTCTGCTCCTTCAGCTTAGTGAGAACTCCCAGAGCATCAACCTTTGCCATAAAAACATCCATAAGTACAACATCAGGCTTTGTGTTTTTGATTTCATCAATCACAAGACTTCCGTCTTTTTGTATGCATTTTACATTGTATCCCAGAGATGAAAGGAAGGATGCAAGGTGGGAGGAAAATTCATTTGAATCCTGAGTCATTAAAATAGTTTTTTGCTTGTTCATTGTAAGATCTCCTTAAATGTGAAATATTGTAACAAAATGATAATATCATAAAGGTGAAGAAAATACAAGTAAAAAAATGTCGAAAAATTAAAATAATATCGATAAATTAAGTAATAATGCGGTTTTATTCGATATTTTACAACAAAATAAACCTATTTTCTATAAAACATCAGGTGAATAACTTTCACTTAAACAAACTATGATAAAATGCGATAATATCTGTGCTAAATATGTCGGTGTTGTTGATTTTTTTCTGAAAATATGGTAAATTATCAATATTAAAGTTAATTCAGGAGACGAAAGATGGTTACACTTTTACCCGATGAAAAAATTGAACCCTTGGGAAACAATATGAGAATCGTTGTTTCCGAAAGTCACACCTTCGGAACAGATGCGATTTTACTTGCTAATTTTGCTTCGATAAAAAGGAAGGATATTGCCTGCGATATGGGAACAGGCTGCGGAATCATTCCTCTTATCTGGTGCAAGGGCGAAACAAGAGAGGTTTATGCCCTTGACATTCAGCCTAAGGCTGTTTCACAGCTTAAAAAGTCCATAGAGATAAATGATATTGAAGGCAGAATCAGTCCCGTTGAGTGTGACCTGAGAGAGCTTAAGGGTGTGCTTGAGTTCGGAAGGTTTGACCTTGTTACAATGAATCCGCCTTATAAGCCCGTAGGTACGGGAATCGAAAGCATCAGCCAGGCGGAGCGAATTGCAAGACACGAGGTGACCTGTACGGTTGTTGACGCCACGAAAACAGCATCACAGCTTCTTAAATACGGCGGAAGATTCTGTATGTGTCACAGACCGGAAAGACTTTGCGATATTATCGTGGCTTTCCGTGAGTATGGTCTTGAATGTAAAAAAATCCGTTTTGTTGTTGAAAGAGAAGGCAAGGCTCCCTGGCTTGTGCTTGTTGAAGGTAAAAGGGGCGGAAAAAGCGGTGTTACCGTTGAAAAGAATTTAGTGATGAAGGATAAAGACGGTAACGTAACCGATGAATTCAGAAGCATGTTCGGTGATTATATGGACGGACATCAATAAGAGTAGTAAGTAGTGAGTAGGGAGGTAACATTAATAAAATGTCAGGAATTTTATATGTAGTAGGAACGCCGATAGGCAACCTCGGAGATATGTCACCAAGGGCAGTTAAAACTCTTTCTGAGGTGGATTTTATTGCCGCAGAGGATACGAGAGTAAGCCTTAAGCTGCTCAACCACTTTGAAATTAAAAAGCCTCTTATCAGCTATTTTGAGCATAACCGCAGAGAAAAGGGTGAGCTTATCGTTTCAAGGATTCTTTCAGGTGAAAGCTGTGCTCTTGTGACCGATGCCGGTATGCCTGCTGTTTCCGATCCGGGAGAGGATCTTGTGGCTCTTTGTCACGAAAGGGGAGTGACAGTAAATGTTGTACCCGGACCCTCGGCATTTGTTGCGGCAATTGCTCTTTCCGGACTTCCCGTAAGCAGATTCACATTTGAAGGCTTTCTTAGTATGAACAAGGTAAGCAGAAGAGAGCACCTTGAGGATATCAAGGACGAAAAACGCACTCTCGTATTTTATGAAGCTCCCCATAAGCTTCTTGCAACCCTCAAGGATTTTTATAAGGTTCTCGGTGACAGACGAATTGCTCTTGTCCGTGAGATTACCAAAATCCACGAGGAGGTTATAAGAACAACAATCAGTGAAGCAATTATCAAGTACGAAAACGAAGCATCCAAGGGTGAATTTGTGCTTGTGATTGAAGGAAAGCAGGAAGAAAAAGAGGAAATCACCTTTGAGGATGCACTCAGCCTTGCAAAGGCCTATCTTTCACAGGGAATGAGTGTGAGCATGGCTTCAAAGCAGGCGGCAAAGGAAACAGGTATAAAAAAAGGTGACCTTTACAAGGCTTTAGGTTCGACTGCTGTTAAGGAGGAATAATAATGGCTCTTTGGTTTAAAGAATACTGGTATCTTGCAGTGATTTTTGTCGTAGTGTGTATTATTGCCGCATTTGCCTGCTACTTTGCAGGTAAGTCTTATAACAGATACAGAACCTCTTACAGAAATCAGGAGGCGGAAATTAAACGCCTTATTGCTCTTAAAGAAAAGTATGTGCCTCTTACGGAAAAAGCTATATCTGAAAGTGATGCCGAGGAAACCCTTGAGGGTGTAGCGCTTTCTTATCAGCTTTTCCTTCAGAAAAAAGAGGATATGGAAAAAGAGTTCTCACTTTTCAGTAAGGAGAAAAGATGCATTTACATTCTCGACGTTTTTGTTCAGGATAAAAGTGTCAATGAATTTTTCACTCAGAACGGTGATATCCTTCGAGGTGAAATTACCGATGCTCTTGAGCTTATCGGAATGGATGACTTTGCCGGTAGGGTTGAAAATATAAGAAAAATGTTTGACGACTCGGATATGACCACGTCATGGAGTCAGGCAGAAATTGACAAATTACAGGAATTTGTTGAAAATAATGAAGTTTTAAGTAAGATTAAGCTGAATGCTGCAGAATATATAAAGAGTAATTTTCAATTATTTGTAAATTAAGCAAAAATCGTTTGACTTATGAAATTTGTTGTTGTATAATTCCTTGGTGTTAATTAAAATGTATTAAGAAAGAAGGTGGCATTTTGTTGAAAAAGCTTCTTGCTTTGGTCCTTGTTATGGTAATTACCGTGCTGTTTGCAGCCTGCGGTGACAGTAAGGATGAAAGCACAACTCTCGACCCCCTTTATACCGCATATTCTCCCGTTGCTACAAATGCCCAGAATCAGAACGGCGGAACCGGTGCTACATACGTGCTTACCACCAATCAGGGAAAGACAGCCCCTGCATTAAATACAACCCGTTTTTCAATCGGTGTTGCGGCAACAGCTCCTACACAGTCAACTTCAGCAACAACTACAACCGATTACAACACGACCTCCAACACAAATGCTGTAATCACCGTTCCCGTTGTAAGCACCACAAGAGCTATTACAACCACTTGGGCAACAATTGCAACCACAACAACCACTACAACTCAGACCACCACCAAAAAGCTCACCACAAACACAACCACAAGAGCTACCACTACAGCCGAGCCTACAACAAAGGCAGAGCCCGAAGCAGTTTATATATCAATAAACGAGGTCGGTGTTGACTCCTCAGGCAGAGTTTATGCTGCAATTGACAGTGAAGGCTGGGGCGGAAAGCTCAAGTCAAACTCACAGAGAGTTTCGGTTTATGTTGACGGTGTTGAGATGGAAGAGCAGGTAATGCTTCAGATTTCATCAAGCACAACAGGTGACGGATATCAGTATGTTTATCTTGATCTTGAAAAATATGAGGTTGATCCCTCAAGCAGTACAATTACCTTTGAGATTCCCGAGGGATTCCTTGAGAACAAGACAGGTACAAAGTATAATATGTCAGCAGAAGTAGCAATGTAAAAAGAGGGGCTGCCCATTAAGCGCAGACCAAAAAGCAAAAGAAAGACAGATATATTTAAGTTGATTTTCGCTTAGATATATCTGTTTCAGTTTTATTTCAGAATTATGTTTTGTTACACAATCATAATTTTTGCTTTTTTAGACGTTTTTTCGCCCTCTCGCAGTATAGACATACAGCTTCGGGACGAAGAAAACGCCTTCTGCATCTTAATGGACAGCCCCTAATTGCACCATTAAGCTAAGACCAAAAAGCAAAAGAAAGACAGATATATTTAAGTTGATTTTCACTTAGATATATCTGTTTCAGTTTTATTTCAGAATTATGTTTTGCTACACAAACATAATTTTTGCTTTTTGGTCTGCACTTAATAGGTGCCCTTTTCGTTTATATAAAGCTTAATTCAGCCAATACTTCCTTAAAGGAGTTGAGACTGTGCTTGTTATTTTTATTTTATGTGCCTTCAGAAGCGGAACGGACAGGTATTACCTGAAAAAAGCAAGAGGTGAAGAGGTAAAGGGTAAGGAGCTTTTATATTATTTAATGCCCAAAAACATACCCTCGCTTGTTGCCTTTTATTTTGGTTATTGGCTTCGGAGGATTCTTATTGCACTTTTGTGCTTTTTCCCTTCTTTGGTTGTTTTGCTTTATCTTTTTTATTATGTTAATCAGCGCGAAGCCTCCTTGCTTGTTTCAGCTGTGCTGTTTTTTGCTGCACTTGTTTTTGCGGTAAACGGCATTTTTTATTTTTTTCGCTTCAGCTCCTTCCTTTTTCTTTCAAGGTATTGCTTTTCTTCGGGCGCATTCACCTGCTTGGGAAAGCTTTTTGATTTCTCATACCGTCAGCTTGAAGGGAAAAGGGGAGTGGTTCTGAGAAAGAAGTTAGGCTTTGTCGGCTGGTTTTTGTCATGCGTTCTTGTGTTTCCCGTCTTTTTTGTGCGTTCCTATTATATGGAAAGTATGGCAAAGCTTGCCAATGAATTAATGACAGATTAGTATTTACAAAAGTGCGGAAATTTGATATTATTAAAGCAGAAAATGATAAAGGAAGATGAAAATGGAAAAAAGAGAAGTTTTTGTGCCGCTTTTATCCTGGCTTATCGGCGGCTCAAGAATCGGAGGAAGCTATAATACCTATACCGGTTCATTGGGAACGGATCCTCTTAAGGGTGCAATAGGACAGAGGATTTTCAATTACCGTCTTGTCATTGAAAAAAACGAAGCAGAAGAGGAATTTATAAAGGTCAGCACCTATAGCGGAATGATCAGCTTTGAAAACTGTGATGAGGATGAAATTGAAAATAATCTTTTTGAAGCAACAGAAAGCGGTGTTGAGCAGATTAAACAGTATCTTCAAAATAAAGCTGACAGCTTTTTTGCCTGACAGGCGCCTGAAAAAATAAAAAAACTTTTTTTGAGCATTTCAGAGAAAAAAGAAGAAAAACGAAGATATAAAGAGTTTTTGTGATGTTGACTCATTTTTCGCTGCAATTTTTGACGAAAAATGCAAAAAAACTGTTGACATTTGCAAGATTTTGATTTATATTTTGTTTTAAAGAGAATTCGGGTGGGACCGTCGTCAGATTGGGTTCTGCTCTTTTCTTCTGAAAAAATGTAAATTTTTTACGGCGCTTTATTGCGTACTTTATTTCAAAATCGAGCGGGTATGGCAAGCTGTTTGTCATGCAGGGAAAGGGGTTTATATATGGGAAACGGTGTAATTATTGAGTTGCAGAACATTTCCAAAAAATACGATGATGAAGTCATTCTTGATAACATCAACCTCAGCATTAAGGACAAGGAGTTTATGACCTTCCTCGGTCCGTCAGGCTGCGGTAAAACAACAACTCTGAGGATTATTGCAGGCTTTCTTGAGGCCGACAACGGACAGGTGATTTTTGAAGGTAAGGATATCAACAATCTTCCTCCTCACAAAAGGCAGGTTAACACCATTTTCCAGAGGTATGCACTTTTTCCTCACCTTAATGTATATGATAATATTGCCTTCGGTCTTCGCGTAAAGAAGATGAAGGAAAAGGATATAAGCAAGAAGGTAAAGGAAATGCTTGAGCTTGTAAACCTTCGCGGCTTCCAGAAGAGAAACATTGCTTCTCTTTCAGGCGGTCAGCAGCAGCGTGTTGCAATTGCAAGAGCTCTTGCTGTTGAGCCGAGAGTCCTTCTTCTTGACGAGCCCTTAGGCGCTCTTGACCTTAAGCTTCGTAAGGATATGCAGGTTGAGCTTAAAAATATCCAGAAGAGAATGGGTATTACCTTTATTTATGTTACTCACGACCAGCAGGAGGCTCTTTCAATGAGTGATACTGTTGTTGTTATGAATGACGGTAAGATTCAGCAGATAGGCTCACCTATTGATATTTACAACGAGCCCAAGAATGCCTTCGTTGCCGACTTCATCGGTGAAAGTAACATTCTTGACGGCGTTATGCTTGATGACTTCAAGGCTAAGTTCTCAGGTGCTGTTTTCCAGTGCCTTGACAAGGGCTTTGCAGTGAATGAGTCTGTTGATATTGTTGTTCGTCCCGAGGACGTTGATGTTGTTCCTTACGGTGAAGGAACAATCAGCGGTGTTATCACCTCAAACACCTTCAAGGGCGTACACTTTGAAATGATTGTTGATATTGAAAACTTCAAGTGGATGATTCAGACTACGGATTATTATCCCGTCGGAACAAAAATCGGCATCGTAATTGAGCCCGATGCAATCCACGTTATGAAAAAGAGTGAGTATTCAGGTATGTTCGGTGACTACAGCTCCTTCAGTGATGAGCTTGAGCATCTTTCCGACGTAACTGCTGAGGAGGAGTGATAAATGAAAAAAAGCTCCCTTATGAAAAAGCTCACAGCGGCACCTTACCTTGTATGGGCAGGAATATTCATTATTGTGCCGTTGATTTTTGTGCTTATTTATTCCGTGACAGACGGCAACGGTAATTTTACCCTTGAATATATTTCCGACATCGGTAAGTACAAGGATGTAATGCTCAATTCTATCTGGCTCGGCTTTATCGCAACGGTTATAAGCCTTGTTATAGCTTATCCCCTTGCTTATATAATGGCAAGAACAACCGCCAACGTACAGCGCACAATGATGATTCTTGTTATGCTTCCTATGTGGATGAATCTTCTTATCAGAACTTATTCAATGATGATTCTTCTTCAGGACACAGGTATAATCAATAACGCTCTTACAGCTCTGGGACTTCCTAATCTCCATATGATCAACACCCAGGGTGCTGTTGTTCTCGGTATGGTATATAACTACATACCCTATATGATTCTTCCTCTTTACTCAATTATGGCAAAGCTGGATATGAATCTCATCGAGGCTGCAGAGGATCTCGGAGCAAACAAGCTTCGCTATTTCAAGGATATTATCCTTCCTCTTACAATGCCCGGTATCGCCTCAGGCTTTACAATGGTATTTGTTCCGTCAGTTTCAACCTTCTATATCTCAAAGAAGCTCGGCGGTAACACATTCTCGCTTATCGGTGACGTAATCGAAATGCAGTTCAAGTCTGCAAACAACTACAATCTCGGTGCGGCGCTTTCAATGGTGCTTATGGTGCTTATCATCATCTGTATGATGGTTATGAACCGATTTACCGGTGACGATGACGACGGAGGTGTGCTTATATGAAAAGAAAAATGCCTCTTTCATCAAAAATTTATGTTGCCCTTATGATGCTGTTTCTTTATGCACCCATCGTTGTAATGATTTTCTTCTCATTCAACTCAACTGCAAGTACGGGTGTGTTCACAGGCTTCTCACTTCGCTGGTATGAAAGCCTTCTCCATGATGAGGCAACAATGAACGCCTTGAAGAATACCCTTATTCTTGCTGTTTCATCCTCTGTGATTGCAACTGTAATGGGTACGGCTGCATCAGTAGGTATTGATGCGTTCAGAAACAAGCACATCAAAAAGCTTACAATGGGTGTTACAAACATCCCGATGATGAATCCCGAAATTGTTACAGGTATTTCAATGATGCTTCTTTTCATCTTCTGCGCAAAGCTTGTAGGTGAAAACGATGCATTGGGCTTTGGTACAATGCTTATTGCCCACATTACCTTTAACCTTCCCTATGTTATTCTTTCGGTGCTTCCGAAGCTCCGTCAGCTTGACAAGTATCTTCCCGAGGCTGCAATGGACCTTGGCTGTACACCTGTACAGAGCTTTTTCAAGGTTGTGCTTCCCTCAATTTCAACAGGTATTCTTTCAGGTCTTATGATGAGCTTCACCCTGTCACTTGATGACTTTGTTATCAGTTACTTCACTCAGGGTCCCTCATTCGAGACTCTTCCCATCAGAATTTTCTCGATGACCAAAAAGAGAGTTACCCCCGATATGTACGCTCTTTCAACAATTATCTTTGTTGTAATTCTTCTTCTGCTTGTGCTTCTTAATGTGTCACAGTTCTACGGTGACAAGAAGATGGCAAACAAGCTCAATAAGGGAAAGGGGGCTAAATAATGAAAAAGCTCTTATTCCTTATAACTGCACTTATTCTTATCTGCCTTTCTGCTTTCTCAGCTTCAGCTTATGAAAATGAGGACTTCTACAAGGGCAGTGAGGGAACAACCATCAATGTTTTCAACTGGGGTGAGTATATTTCTGACTCCTATGAGGACGGCTGTATTGATGTTAATGCTGAGTTTGAAAAGCTTACAGGCATCAAGGTCAACTACGTAACCTATGAAAGCAACGAGGATATGTATCCCAAAATCAAAAACGGCGGTGCAAGCTATGATATCATTATCCCTTCGGATTATATGATTGAAAGAATGATTGCCGAAGATATGCTTCTTGAGGTTGATGTAAACAGCCTTCCCAATTACAAGTACATTTCCGAGTCTTACCGTAATATGTACTATGACCCTGATAATAAGTTTTCCGTACCCTATAATGTTGGTATGGTAGGTCTTATCTACAACACAAAAATGGTTGAGGAAAGGCCTACAAGCTGGACTGCTTTGTGGGATGAAAGATATACGGGTAAAATCCTTATGATTGATAATCCCCGTGATGCCTTTGCCGTTGCACAGAAAATCCTCGGCTACTCCCTTAACTCAACTGATGAAAAAGAGCTTTCCGACGTTGCACAGCTTCTTGTTGAGCAAAAGCCTGTTTTGCAGGGCTACGTAATGGACGAAATCTTCAACAAGATGGAAAGCGGAGAGGCTGCAATGGTGCCTTATTATGTAGGTGACTTTATTCTTATGAATCAGGTCAATCCCGATCTTGACTTTGTTTATCCCGAGGAAGGCGTTAACACCTTTGTTGATGCAATCTGCATACCTAAATGCACTCAGAATTATGAGGCGGCAGTAAAGTACATCAACTTCCTTCTTGATCCCGAGGTTGCACTCAGCAACGCTTTTTACATCGGTTATGCCACACCTAACACAGGTGTACTTGAGCATCCCGATTATGCAGAAATGAGAGAAAATCAGTATCTCTATCCCTCAGAAGAGAATATGCCTGATGTTGAGTATTTCCACAATCTTCCTCAGGAAACCCTTCTTATGTTCTCTGACTTGTGGAATCAGATCAGAATTTACGGTACTGACAACACTCATATTTACATCGGCTTTGCTGTTGTAGCAGTAATAGCAGTAGTTTTCGGTGTTAAGAAAATGGTGACCAGAAAGCGACGCGAATACTGGTACGATTTCCCTGAAGCATAAAAAAGGGGCTGTAAAAAAACGAAAGTTTTTTTACAGCTCTTTTCTGTTTGTAATCTGAAATTTTAAAACTTAAACTGTTTCTTTTTCTTCTGCAAACAATGCTGCAAGGAAGTCGAGGGATTTCTGCATGCATTCCTTTGCGTACTTGTTTTTCAGCATAAGGTGAAAGCAATGATTGTTTGTGATTCCGTCTATATGATAAAAATCAAAGAGAGGCACAACCGCCTTGAGCTTTTCAGCCATCGGCTCGCCCTGACCCTGACATACAATATCATCATCTGCCCAGCAGATAAACGTTGAACACCATTTTTCATTGACGAATGCGGCAGGGGAAATGTATTCGTGAATCGGGCATTCATAGAAGTTTGAAAAATCATCCTTGAAATCGAAATCGAGCAGAGTTCTTGCCGTTGTGGGAATGACACCCATAAGTGATGTACCCTTCATCAGCACCTCCAGGTCGTAAATACCGCACATGAGCATAAGACCTTTGAGTTCTACTGAAATTTTATTGCTTTCAACAACGCCGTAAAGCACATCGTTATATTTCATTGCGGCAAGGTAGGATGCAATGTAACCGCCTGCTGAGTCACCTGTGAGAACAATTCTGTCAAGGTCAATGCTGTATTCTTCTGCAAGTGCTTGTGTGTAATTGAGAGCGTCAACACAGTCACCCATAAGTGTTTTGTAATTAACCTCAGGAGGCATTCGGTAGTTTGCGCAGAAGACAAAATAGCCCTCTTTTGCATAATACTCACAGACTGAAACACGGTATTTCTTGTCGCCTGCAAGAAAAGCACCGCCGTGGTAATAAACAATAATCGGATGCTTTTTGCCGTCATTGAGAATTTCAGGTATGTAATATAAATCGCCTGTGTTCAGTTTTTCGGTGCCGTAGGCAATATCATTTACAGAAACAATATTTTCATATCTTATGCTGTTCTGTGAAGGATTGCCTAAAATGTCAATAGCTTTAAAAACAAATTGTGCTCTGTTCAAGAAAATCCCTCCATTTAATTTTAATAAATTTAATAATATGTTCATTTTATCATAAAAAAATTAAAAATACAAGAGGAAAGCCAAACGGATTCATAAATGTAAAGCGCACAACTGCAGTTGCGGTGTATAAACAAAGCATTACTGTGCAGCAGGTGCCGTAATTACACTATCATAAAGCACTTTGCTTGGGCGTTCTGAAGTATTCTCTTAGACTAATTGCGTGACCCTCCATTTCAAGCTTTTCTTCATAAAGCAGCTTTAAGTGGCGGTTGAGGATGGCAATTCTGCCAAGATCGTTTGCCTTTCTTGCTTTGCCGAGACGGATGCGGTATTCTTCAATGATTTTCTTTTGCTTTTCAATTGCGGTTTCATATTGCTGATAAAGTTCTTCAATACTCATTAAATCACTCCTTATAAGCTTTTGTCATCTTCCTGAAACAATGTAATCTGTTGTTGTGCGGTAAAGAGCGGAAAGCTTTACAAGCTCGTCCATATTAAGCTGCTCGCCTTCCTGCTCGATAAAGTCGAGCCTGCTTTTTCTGATACCCGTAAGCTCGGAAATTTCCTTTGTTGAAAGGTTCTGCTTAAGACGAAGACTACGCAGCCTTTCGGAAATTGTTCTGCCTTCAAGGGGACAGCAGGCGGCAGTGTTCTGGTTGATAAGCTCAACGGTCTGCTCGGAAAAGCTTTTGCCGTATCTGTATTCCATAGCGTACTTGAGCTTATCGTATATGATTTCATTTATCTGCTTTTCTTTTCTGAAAAGGGTGCTTCTGTCTATGCAGAGTATTTTTGCGGCATCAGTCGCGCTTTTGCCTTCGTACCACAGAAGGTGAACAATCTGCTGCTGAAGGGGAGTAAGCTCGTTTTTTATTACCCTTCTGACAAGGGCGTAAAGCTCGTTTTTTCTTTTTTGGAGCTTAAGCTCTGTTACAGTCTCATTTTGTTTTTGTTGCCAGAGTGCAAAGGACTGCTCTTTGCTGTTAGGGATATATTCGGACAAATCAGGACCTCCTTTTTATGCGGATGGAAAATCAATTTAACGAGTACGAACATTTGTTCGATAATTTCATTTTAGAGAGAAAAAAATAATCTGTCAAGAGAAAATGCAGACAAAAAAATTACTATCCGCAAAAACGGACAGTAGGCAAAAAAACGAAAAAAATAAAAAAATTTATGTTACTTTTTCAGGATTGTTTAACTATATTTAAATATGCTGATTTATATTAATATGCACAGTAAATTTATATTCATTTTGGGCAAGTAAACTCTTGCAATTTTTGCCGATATGGTGTAAAATACTCGGGTACGCGGATTTACTGTCCGAAAAATATCGAAGAAAAGGATGAATTCCAATGGCAAATCAGGAAAAAAGCGCTGCAGAGCTTTACCGCGAGGAAAGAAAAAAGCGTATCGCTAAGGCAGCAAAAAGCAATTCAAAAAAACATATGTCAGATAAGGCACAAAAGACAATCGTTTCAGCAATCGCAATTCTTCTCGTTGTTGCAATCGTCGGTGCAATCGGCGGTGGCATCGTGAACAACAGAGGCGTGTTTGAAAGAAACAAGGTCATTATGACAATCGGCGACGCTGAAGTTGATAAGTATGAATATGCTTATTATTACAGCTCAATTCTTCAGCAGATGATCGGTCAGGCTGTTCAGTATGAAATGTACGGTATGAGCATGGGTGTTGACTTCACCAAGAGCCTTGCCGAGCAGGATTATATTGACGAGCTTGAAGGCTATGAGAATCCCACATTCGCTGACTACTTCAGCAAGAGTGCTGTTGATTCACTCAAGTATGTAAAGTCAAGCGTAGCTTATGCAGCTGAAAATGGCATTGAGCTTGACGATGAGGATTACAAGACAATCGACGAAACCTTCGCAACAATCGAAGAAAACTGTGTAAACGAAGACGGCACAAAGTATTCAGTAGGTCAGTACCTTCGTCTTTCCTACGGTAAGGGTATGACAGAAAAGCTTTTCCGTCGCATTATGGAAGAGCAGACTCTTGCTCAGAAGGTTGCACAGGTAAAGCAGGATGAATTCAAGGCTGCTTATACTGATGAAGATATCGAAAAGGCATACAAGGATGGCATTGATTCATACGGCTATGTAACTCTCAGAAACTACACAATCAAGGCTGAGGTTGCCGAAGGTGCTGAAAAGGCAACAGCTGAAGCTCTTGCAGCAGCAAAGGCAAAGGCAGAAGAGTTCGTTTCAGAAATCACTGACGAAGAATCCTTCAAGGCACTTGCAGCAGAGCTTGAAAAGGAAGCAGGCTCAGAAACAGCTGATGAATTCCTTTCAGACGAAACACTCACTCTTTCAGCTGATGCTTCTGTTTCACAGTACAGCATGGATGAAGAGCTTTACAAGTGGGTAAAGGAAGCTAAGACAGGCGCAACTTATATTGAAGAAGCTGAAGACAGCTTCACAGTATATTACATGGTTGATCCCGTTCACAAGGCAGCTGATGAGGTTACCTACGACGTAAGACACATCCTCGTTAAGTTCCCTGAAGCTTCAGAAGAAGTTACTGATGGCGATGCAAAGAAGGAAGTTGAAATCAAGGAATTCGACGCAAGCGCATACGATGTAACAATCGAAAACAATATCAAGGAACCCATCACAGATGCAGAAAGCTACAACGAAGCAATCGACATCCTTACTGCTTACCTTGAAGGCGACAAGACAGAAGATCAGTTCGCAGCTCTTGCAAAGCTTCACACAGATGATTCAAACGGCGAAGACGGCGGTCTTTATGAAGATGTTCCCGTTGGTAAGATGGTATCAGAATTTGAAGGCTGGTCACTTGCTGAAGGCAGAGAAGCAGGCGATGTAGGTATCGTTGAAACAACCTACGGTTACCACATTATGTATCACGTTGCAAAGAACGTTACAACATGGGAAGATACAATCAAGTCTGACCTTGCAAGTGAAGAATACAATGTATTCTATGAAGAGCTTCTTGAAGGCGAAAATGTAACAGCAGGTGAAATGGATGCAGAAATGACTGCTGACATTGCTGAAACAATGGATGCTTTTGCAAAGAACATCTATAACAACTACAAGAATTACTACAATTCATACGCAGGTTATTAAAAAAATCAGGTGCTTCAGAAAATGAAGCACCTGTATTTTTTGTGTGAAGGATATCAATCCGCAACAGCATAAAAGTTTGATTCCCACGCAGGAATGTAAGGATGGTGGCGGAAGTGAATTTTGTAACCGTCATAAAGCTCGTTGATTTTTATCGGCAGAGTGAAGAAATCCTCATTTCTGTGATAAGCGCAGACGTAAAGCTTGGGTTTGTCTCTTCTGATTGTATTTTCAGCACCTTCAAGAGCCATAAGCTCGGCACCTTCAATATCCATCTTTAAAAGTGTAACCTTTTCTTTTACAATGTTATCCACGCTGTCAAATTCAACAGGAATACCGTCTTCTGCCTGATGGGAGTTTCTGCCTTTTTTCTTCTGGAAAAAGAGAGTCTCTTTTTTATTCCATGCACCGAGGTTGTAAAGCTCAATATTTTCCATTCCTTCTGTTTTTGCAGTAAGCTTTCGGAAATTCTTTGCGTCAGGCTCAAAGGCGATTATCTTCCTGTAACTTCCGTCGGTAACAGAAGTGAACTCTCTTATGGTGTCTCCGTCGTAGGCTCCGAGATCGACGATTGTTTCATCCTTGCCGAGGGGAAGTATTTCCTTGTAAAGAAGCTCTCTTTCGTATTCGCTTGAGAAAAGGTAGCTTACCTTGCCGCTTACCTTGAAGTTGAGCACACTGACGAAATCCTCCTTTGATCTGTCATCGTAAAGAAGGCTGTAAGCCTTATCAAAAAGCTCCTCATTCTCTTTGATATAATCAAGAGTGAAAAGTCCCTTCCCAGCCACGGGAACAGTAGGGGAGTAAAGCTCATATTCCTCACTCATTGCTTTTACCTTGTCGAGGGTTTCTCTGTCGTGAACGGCAAAGGTCATAAGAATGATAAAGTCCTCATACCTTTCCTTGACCTCGCTGTAGGAAAGCACCTTTTTTCCGTGAAAGAAGTGACCTCTTACAAAGCCGTCAGAGGCAAAAACCTCGCAGAAGGAAAGTCCGAGAGAGTCGAGCACCTCGATTATCATGTCTGCTCCGTTGCCCATTCCGTACAGCATTATAGGCTTTTTTGTATTTTTCAGTCGCTCCCATAAGGGAGCTTCCGTTATTCGTTCAATCATAGGAATTCTCCTTTTTATATTTACGCATAGAATTCTACCATAAAGAATATATTTAATCAAGCCGTGGACGGCAACAAAAAATTAGGTTAAAAATTAGTAATTTAACTGTACAAATAAAAAAAAGTATGATATAATGTCAAAAATTAAATAAGGAGGTAGTTATGTATATGATTAAACGTGCGGCAGTTATTATTCTCAGCGTACTTGTAATCCTCTCAGCCTTTACAGCTTGCGGCGGCAAATCACCTGATAAGCTCATCATCGGTTCATGGAGAGATTCCACAGGTACAACAGGTTACGAATTTAAGGAAGACGGCTCTTGTGTTATCACTTATGCCGATGTTGTTGTTCCCATTATCAACATCAAGTACACAGGCACTGCAAACGGTACCTACAGCATTACGAAGCTTGAAGACGGCACTTACAATGTAAAGATTATTTACACAATTTACAACAAGACCGTTACTAAGGAATATAAATTTACTGTTGAAAACAGCGCATTGCACCTTACAGACATCACTGACGGTACTTTGACTGTTTATATGGCATATACACCTGCTGAAGTGGCAGCTCCCGTCAGCTCAACAACAGTTCAATAAAAATAAGCGGAGCATCTTTTTGTAGGATGCTCCTTTTGCTTTAAACAAGGAGGTTTAAATTATGACCAACATCAATAAAATTCTTATTACCGTTGTGGTATGCGTGTTTATGATCTGCGTTGCATCGGTAAGCATTGTTAAGATTGTCACTTCCGATAAGAAAGAAACAACAACTCAGGTTGAGTCTGTTACCGTAGAAAGCACATCAGCTCTTGCTGAAAGCACAACAGGCACTGTTGATTCTTCCGTAGCATCAACTCAGCCTTATACTGATCCCGCACAGAGCACTTCATCAGCTGCAACATCAACCTCAGCTACAGAAATCACAACAGCTGTTGCAGGTGACCTTAAGCAGCAGCTTCTCGGTAAGTGGTCTGACTCACTCGGTATGATGAGCTTTGAATTTTATGAGGACGGCACCGTAAACACTACCTACTTTGACCTCAAGCAGCTCATAGGTCTTGACCTTTCAGGCTCAACAAAGCTTCCCTACACTCTTGAAGGTGACATTCTCACAATCAAGTTTTCAGCCTATACAGGCTCAGCTCAGTGGAAGTTCAGAGTAAGCGTTAACGGAAATGAGCTTACAATGTATAATCTTGATGAGCATTCGACCACAACTTTAACGAGGGTAGTATAATGACTGAGCAGGAAAAAGTATATAAGGCACTCGATGACCTTAAAATTGAATACAAGGTGATTCACCACGAAGCAGTAACAACAATTGAAGATATGGACAATCTCGGTATCTTTACTGACGGAGAGGTGTGTAAGAATCTCTTTTTAAGAAACGCCAACGGTAAAACACATTATGTTGTTTCCATGCTAAAGGACAAGCACCCCGACATTCAGGCTGACATCAGAAGTCAGCTTGGCTGCTCAAGGCTTTCCTTCGGCTCGGACGAAAGACTTATGAAGCACCTGGGACTTAATCCGGGAGAGGTTTCACCCTTCGGTATCCTCAACGATGACGATGCTGATGTGAATGTTGTTCTTGACAGCGACCTTAAAAAGGTTGACGGTTACATCGGCTTTCATCCAAACGACAACACCGCATTTGTCTGGATTAAATTTGACGACCTTATGAAGTTCATCAAATCAAGAGGCAATGACGTGTATTTTATTAATATTTAACATAGCGAAACAGTTATAAAAGTAGTCAGGGAATGAGAAATCGTCCTCCTGACTGTTTTTGTTTTATTTATTTTTAAACCTTCATATTATAATATGAGGTGACAGCAATGAAAAAAATATTATCAGTCCTTATATCTCTTTTACTTTTTTTACCGCTTTCAGTCTGTGGCACTTCGGCAGTTGACTACGAAGCCGTAACCACAGCTGAAACGAGCATCACCGTGAGTGCAAAAAGTGCCGTGCTGATGGACGCTTCAACGGGGCAGGTGCTTTTTGCACAAAATGAGCACGAGAGACTTTATCCGGCTTCGGTAACAAAAATTATGCCCTTGCTTTTGTTTATGGAGGCACTTGATGAGGGCAGAATCAACCTTACCGATACAGTAACGGCAAGCCCTGTTGCCGCTTCAAAGGGCGGATCACAGATATGGCTTAAGGAAGGCGAGCAGATGAGTGTTGACGAGCTCCTTCGGGCAACGGCAATCGCAAGTGCCAACGATGCCTGTACGGCTCTGGGTGAACATATCTCGGGCAGCGAAGAGGCATTTGTGGCACTTATGAATCAGAGGGCAAAGGAATTGGGAATGGATGATACTCATTTTGTCAATTGCTCGGGGCTTGACGACGATACAACAGAGCATCTTACAACGGCTTATGATATCGCACTTATGTCAAAGGAGCTTCTTTCCCACGAGAGAATCAGAACATACACAACCGTGTGGATGGATACCCTTCGCGGTGGCGCAACTGAGCTTACCAACACTAACCGCCTTGTCCGCTTTTATAACGGCACAACAGGTCTCAAAACAGGTACAACCTCAAAGGCGGGCTATTGCCTTTCTGCCTCAGCTGAAAGAGACGGACTCCACCTTATCGCAGTTGTCCTCGGTGCCGAATCGAGTGACGAGCGCTTCGAGAGTGCAAAGGAGCTTTTGAATTACGGCTTTGCAAATTACGAAACCGTAACGCCTTCCCTTGAGGGTGTGGAGCTTCCCAAGGTTGAGGTTATTCGGGGTATTGCCGACGAGATTACAGCCGAGGTCAAGGGTGTCCTTCCTGTAACGCTTAAAAAGGGTGAAAGCAGTAAAATCGAGTACAGCGTGGAGATTGCAGAGAATGTGGAGGCTCCCGTTGAAAAGAATCAGCTTCTCGGCAAAATTACGGCAAAAGCAGGGGATAACATTCTCGGAGAATATAAGCTTATTTCGTCTCAGCAGGTCAGAAAAATAACTTTTTTTGATTACCTTGAGGGATTTTTGAAAAGTCTCACAAAAAGCGGATGAAAATTTCTAACTTTTTGACGTCTGAAATTTATTGATATTCGCCTATAAATAGTTGACAAATCGCTATATTTGTATTAAAATACAGTAAATATAGTATATTTATCATATCAGGAGTAAGGCATATGTCAGCAAAATTAACAAAAAAGTACGTTTCATCATTTGTAACAGATGAAGAAATCCTTTCATATCAGGATAAAATCATCGAAGCTCATGATGCATTACACAATAAGACCGGTGCAGGTAATGACTTTACCGGCTGGGTTGATCTTCCCGTTGATTATGACAAGGAAGAGTTTGCAAGAATCAAGGTTGCCGCAGAAAAGATCAACAAGAACAGTGATGTTCTCATTGTTATCGGTATCGGCGGTTCATACCTCGGCGCAAGAGCAGTTATCGAATTTGTAAAGGGTCAGTGCTACAACGACACAACAGACAGCACAAAGATTTACTTTGCAGGTAACAGCATTTCATCCTCATCTCTTGCAGAGCTTCTCAAGATCTGTGAGAACAAGGACTTCTCTGTTAACGTAATTTCAAAGTCAGGTACAACAACAGAGCCTGCAATCGCATTCAGAATTTTCAGAGACCTGCTTCAGAAGAAGTACGGCAAGGACGGCGCAAAGGAAAGAATCTTTGTAACCACCGACAAGGCAAAGGGTACCCTCAAGGGCTTTGCTGACAAGGAAGGCTACGAAACCTTTGTAGTTCCCGATGATGTAGGCGGCAGATATTACGGTCTTACAGCAGTCGGTCTTCTTCCCATCGCAGCAGCAGGCATCAACATCGACGCACTTATGGAAGGTGCGGCAGATGCAAGACAGAAGCTTATGTCAACCTCAATTGAGGAAAATGACTGCTATAAATATGTTGCAATCCGTAACGCTCTTTACAACAAGGGTAAGTGTACAGAAATGTACATCAGCTACGAGCCCTGCTTCACAATGATGAACGAATGGCTCAAGCAGCTCTTCGGCGAAAGCGAAGGCAAGGACGGAAAGGGACTTTTCCCCACCTCCGCAATCTTCTCAACAGACCTCCACTCCCTCGGTCAGTACATCCAGGAAGGCGAGAGAATCATGTTTGAGACAGTAATGTCCTTCAATAAGTCAAAGGTAGAGTTCGTTATCGGTGAGGATGCAGAAAACGTTGACGGCCTTAACTTCCTCAAGGGAAGAACAATGGACTTCATCAACGAAAAGGCTTTCCTCGGAACAGTTCTTGCTCACAATGACGGCGGTGTTCCCAACATTGTTATTGAGTCAGAGGATATGAGCGAAAAATCACTCGGTTATCTCATTTACTTCTTCGAAAAGGCTTGTGCAATTTCAGGCTACGTTCTTGGTGTCAATCCCTTTGATCAGCCCGGTGTTGAAAGCTATAAGCGCAATATGTTTGCACTTTTAGGTAAACCCGGATATGAAAAAGAGAAAGAAGCACTTGAACAAAGATTAAGTATGTGATATAATAAACATGTAATTGAATCGCAAGGCAAAAAAATCTTGTCGATACAATAAATAAAAGGAGGAAACTAAAAATGATTTCTATTATTTTAGGTCACAAAGGTTCAGGAAAAACCAAGCGCTTGATTTCTTGCGTAAACGAGGCTGTTGAAACTTCAAAGGGCAACGTTGTATGCGTGGAAAAAGAAACCAAGTTAACATATGATGTTAATTACCGTGCAAGACTTATCGGTACAGACGATTACGCAATCAAGGGTTACGACGCTTTCTACGGCTTCCTTGCAGGCGTTTGCGCAGGCAACCACGACATCACAGACGTTCTCGTTGACGCAACTCTCCGTATCGGTAGCAGAAACTATGATGAGCTTGCAAAGTTCCTCGAAGCAATCTACGAGCTCGCATCAGTTAACGAAAAGAACTTCGTGTTCACAATTTCAGCAGACAAGGAAGAGCTTCCCGCTTCAATCTTCAACTTCTGCACAGTTATCGAATAATAACAACGAAAGCCTCGCTTTAAGCGGGGCTTTTTTATATCTGCTGGGCGGGGGGACGCAGCCTATAATCACGAAGAAAGCACGGATAAGTGCTTGGAAATAGAAGAAAAAGATGTTGTCCGCTTGACAGATGAGCAGGCAAGAGCTATAATCAAATTGTGTTCAGGATGCAATAATGTAACTGAATTTCAGGCTTTGCCAAAGGCAGAGCAAGAGAAAAATATTGAAGAATTAAAAAACAGGGGCTTGTCAATACGGCAAGTCAGCAGGTTGACGGGTGTTAGTTTTGGCTTGGTTAGGAAACATTATTAACACATAGAACCGTCCCCTGTGTTTTTGGAGTGTGAAAGAAAACCGATTGACTATGGAATATGGAGGAATTAAATATATGATAGAGTTCAGTGGTTATATTACTGGAAAGGCTGAGAAACGTTTTATCAAAAAGTCTAGAGAACTCGGTCAAAACATTATTAGCGTTGTTATGTTGTTTTTGTTCCCAACAGCTTGTTATTTCACCATAAAAGCTGAAGATTCTCTTTATATTAGATTGTTTCTTCTATTATTC
>JAZKYQ010000109.1:0-12813 GCA_045612205.1 Acutalibacteraceae bacterium
TTTTGCACGGAGCAAGCCTTACCGACAGTACAGCTTCTCCGTGGTGGACTATCTCACGGCGAAGTCCGTGAGGTGTAGGATGTTATTTTCAGATTTTGGCGGATAAGTGAATAGTGGTAAAGGCGAAGTAGCCAAAGGGCGTTTTGGTTACTTTGTCGCTCTTGACAAAGTAACGCCACCGCGGCGAGCGGGTAGAACTTTAATCCAAAATCCACGGAACATTTAAAACGCAATGTGAGCACCGGCACAACCTGTACAAACCATACCGCTGCGAAGTGCTTTCAGCAAGAGACTTCCGCCAAGGTTCTGCAAAATTGTTGCTTTCAGCAAGCAGGTATTTGTTATTTTTTATGCGGATCAAACACCCGGAAAATTTCGCAATTTCTGATCAGAAATTCTAAATTAACCGACACTTGTCTCTTATCTTCCCTTTCTTGTGCCCCTCAGATGCAGTCAGCACCATATATTGTTGATTTTCGGCCTGTTTTTCCCCCTTCCAAAATCTGTTTATTTTTTCCGAAAATAAATTTTCTTTATAAAAACCCACCAAAAACCTTATGAAAAATCCGTCAAAAATTCCTTCATTATTCTGTTTTAGCATTAATTTGGTTACATTGCACATAGAATTACTGTTTATCTTGTACAAAATGCACTAAGAAAAGGCGGTGTGTTTTTTCACAAATTTACTGTTTTTCACCTTTTTGGGCAAATTCGGAACATTCACCAACAAGTCTTAGCAGTTGACCGAGATTTTTTGTGAAGCTTATATAAAATTTTCACGTTTTTGACCTCGAAAAAAATTTACCAAAAAGAAAAATAACGCCCGAAAATCGCATAAAACTTGACAATTCAATCATTAATATATATAATAACCGACGTTGCCGATATGGAAAAGAGACTTCAGGCTTGATTAAGCTTGATTCCAACAGGCAAAGATATCGATAAGAAACGCATCTGCACGGTCAGTGACACGGGTAAAACACCGCACTTCCCCCATAATATCGATAACAACACGTTCTTAAAAATATATAAGTGAAATGAAAGATGAATCGTGTTTTATTCCGGTCTATGCAAATACTAATGCGTTCTTGCAAAATCAATCTTTGCCAAGGATGAGTATAAACCGCAGCTTCGGTTTTCATCCGCAAAAAAAATCAGAGGTGATAAAATGAAAAAGGCTTTAACAAAAGTTCTGCTTACAGTCATTACTCTTGTTATCTTTGCCGCAATTATACCACTCTCAGCGTCCGCAAGTACAGAAGACAACAAAAACGAAATTTTCAGAATTCTCACAACAAAGTTAGATTTAAATCCTGCAGCGGCATGTGGTATTATGGCTAACATGGAGAAAGAATCCTCATTTGATTCCACTGTTGTTATTATCGACAGCAACGGACTTCCCAGCGGCGGTCTTTGCCAGTGGAACGGCGGCAGATTCTCAAACCTTAAGAACTACTGCTCAAAGAACGGATACGATTATCTCACCATTGAAGGTCAGCTTGCTTACCTTCAGCACGAGATCTCCTCAAGCTATTACAAGCACATCTATGACTATCTCAAGAGTCGTCCCAACACAGCAAGCGGCGCATACGACGCAGCCTGGTACTGGTGCTACTACTTTGAAATTCCCGCAAATGCATCAACAAAAGCTGCACAGCGCGGAAGCGTTGCTCAGAACACCTATTGGCCCGACTTCGGAATCGAGGATCTCAAGGCTCCTCAGCTTTCCTTCCAGAACAAGAAAAATCCTTATGACATCGACAATGCCATTGATCTTAAGTGGAGCGACGGCGGCGACGACGTTACAAATTATTACCTTTATGTTGCCCCCAAGAAGTCAAACGGCAAATATGACTGGGCAAAAGCTTCAATCACAAAGCTCGGCTCAGCCACAACAACAAAAACTGTTGCCGCTAAAACTCTCAAAAAGGGTAATTATGCCGCTTGTGTAAGAGCTTACAGCTCAAGAGCAGATAAATACATCAACAGTAACTTTGCCAAGTTCACTGTAAAGTGTCTTTCACATCAGCTTGTAAATACAGTTATCGAGCCTGCAACCTTCACAAAGGAAGGTCAGATGCGAGTAACCTGTAAGCAGTGCGATGCTTATACCACAAAGTCAATCCCCAAGCTCACAAACGCTGATTTCAAAACTCTCAGAGTTTCAGGCTTCAAGATTGCTTCTTACAGCAACACAAAGATCAAGTTCAAGTGGAACACTGTTGACGGTGCTGACGGTTATCAGCTTTACCTCAAGCAGAGCGACGGCAGCTGGAAAAAGATCAAGACTATCTGGGATCCCGACTGCAAGGAATATATCGTATCAGAGCTTGAGCCCGGTACAAAGTATTTCTTCAAGTTCAGAGCCTTCAAGTGCGGAGGAAATGACACTTACTTCTACACAAAGACTACAGGCGAGGTTATCGCTGCAACAAGACCTGAAGGCGTTGTTGTAGGTAACATCACTCAGGGCACAGGCACAGCAAAGCTTACCTGGAGCACCGTTGAAGGTGTGGACGGTTATGCAGTTTATATGGCAGAAGGACAGGACAGCTCAGATTTCAAGCTTCTTTCAAAGGTTGAAAAGTCAACTTCCTCTGCATACACAGCAAAGAATCTCAAGAAGGGTCAGTTCTACTACTTCACAGTAAAGAGCTACATCAAGACCACAAGCGGTTATGCTGTAAGCCCCTCTTCAGAGATTATGTATATAGTTGCAAAATAAAATTGACAGGTGTTTTCGATTGAAAGCACCTGTTTTTTTGTTGTTTATATGTGTCTTTTTTCACCTGAAAAAATCGCTTTACCTCACTGAACTTCTTCGATTTAAGGCAGTAAAATTTGCTCCCAAAAGGCTCGGGATGGAATTTTTGCCGTTTTCGGGCAAATAAAAGGTTTTTGAGAAATTATAGTATTGTTTCACCGCAAAACACAAATAAGCTGTTTAAACGGCAATTTCGAGAGCGTTTTGATGATACCCTTTTGACATTACCCTTTGAAAAGTGAAATTTAAGGAAAATGAGGTGATTTTGAGGGGTTCGGCAAATAAAAAAATAGAGCAGAGTTTGACGCTCTGCTCTGTTATGTTTTACTCCTTCCGTCACAGCTCCGCTGTGCCACCTTTCTCAAAGAGAAAGGCTCAGGGGTCCTTTTCTGAGAGACTGAAGACAGAGTACCGTCCCCTGTCTTCCAAGTTCAGGTTAGGGGGATTAATTTTATATTGAATTAGCAGTCATTAAGAAAAACTAATATGGCAACTACCGTCACAATGTTCTGGACTCATTCCTTCAACTATTCCACAATAATGACAAATCATAAGATTACCTGCTGAATCATATAATGCTCCATTTATGTCATTACCAAACCAACCGCTTGCATCTTTAGCATAAATTAATATTTTCCCTTCATGATTTTTAGTCTCGTAAAAATCGTAAAATGAATCTCCCCACTTCTCATAATTCGCTTTTGCTTCGCTACTAGTAATTTTATAAAGTTTAAGTCCGCCATCGGTAACTGCCATAACCTTGTCTTCCTCTTTTGAAAGAGTGGTGACTTTAACTGTGTTGTAATCGCTCCATACATCGCCTGCTTCTGTTTTGATATAAGCTTTTACAATGATAATATATTCTGTTTCAGCAGAAAGGTTATTGATGTCAATGCTTGTTTTTGTTGTTTTCGCAGTCTTCTGCCATGATGTTGCATCGGCTGTTCTGTAATAAACACGATAACCGGAAACACCAGAAACAGATTTCCATGTTACTGTGGCTGAGGACAATGTGGCTGAAGCTTTTACATTTGAGGGAGCCTGAGGAGGCGTTGAGGTCTCAATTGTTCTGTATTCACCTGCAATTAATGTTGAACCATCTTTATAATAAGATCTTACAGCAAAATGATGTTTTGTGCCTGCCCAATAAAATTTAATCTTATATGTCAAATCAGTTGTATAACCGATAGGCTGCCATTTTTTATCATGTCCATCAACTTTTTCGTAGATACGATAATGAGTTACACCAGGAACTTCTTCCCAATTAAGAATAAATTCTGTATCTGACTGTGTTACAGTTATTTTTGAAGTTGCAACGGGCTTTGTTGCTGCCTGGACTGTTGTGTATTTACCCCAAACGACTGATTTGTCCGCTGTACGGGTGTAGCTTCTTACTGCTAAGGTGTAGACCTTACCCGGTGAGGGCTTTGAAAAGGTGTGAGTTGTCTTTGTTGTGGACGAAACGCATTTCTTCCAAGAGGTCTGCTTTGCTGTTTTGTAATAGATTCTGTAGCCTGAAGCACCCTTTACAGCTGACCAGTTAAGTGTGATTGAGCTTGTTGTGCTTGTTGCAGTTACCTTTTCGGGTGCTTTCGGAGCACTTACTGCATTTACTGAAAAAACCATAAACACAGTTAAGCTAAGAAGTGCGAGCACAACTGAAAGTAATTTTTTGCTTGTTTTCATTTTGTATTCCTCCTTAAAATATTTAAGTTAGTATGAATATAGTAATACTTTATTTTTGATTTTTCAATAGCTGATGTACGAACGGTCGTTTTTTCGGGCGAACGGTATGAAAAACGGTTGACGAGGGCGTCGACCGCTACATGAAGAAACAAAAATGTCATTCCGAGGAACGAGGAATCTTATGAGAAGGTGGAAGATTCTTCACTTTGTTCAGAATGACAATAATTGTGAATTGTAAATTGAAAAGCCGCCCGAGGGGCGGCGCTACATTGGGCATTTATGCGGACTCGCAATGCGAGCCCCTACGGTAACATACAACGGCAGGAGCTCTGCTCTCTTGCGGTTCCCAAAATTCATTACGGCTTGGTGACTCCCCACAGTGTGGGGAGATGTCATCCAAAGGATGACAGAGGGGACGGGCGCCGTCAGCGGCGCCTATGAATTTTGACCGCTGTGCCATCCTCACCTCGTTTCATCCGCCACCGGCGGCACTTCGGTGACGATGCCCCTGCCCTACGGATATTCCATTCGGGTGCGGGTGTCCCGACCACAATTCTGCATTTTGCACTTTGCATTCTGCATTACGAAGCCGCCCAAGGGGCGGCACTACATTGCGCATTTATGCGGACTCGCAATGCGAGCCCCTACGACCCTTACTACGATTATTCATTAAAATAAAACCTTACAATTTCAATCCGTTTTCTCTGCGGAGAAAACAAAAAGGTCACGGAGACTTTCTCCGCGACCACAATTGTGAATTGTGCATTGTGAATTGTGCATTCACAATGCCCTGACTACTGACTACTAAAAAATCTCCACCGGAAACTCGGTGGAGATTTTATCTTAGAAGTGTTTCTTAACTGTGTAAAGGTCGATACAGCCTACGGGGCAAACCTCGTGGCACTGACCGCAGCCTGTGCACTTGTCGTAATCAACGCTTGCGCAGAAGTTTTCTACCTTAACTGCTTCTGCAGGACAAGCCTTAACGCATTTCATGCAGCCGATACAGCCTGCCTTACACTGCTTTCTTGTCTGTGCACCCTTGTCGTGGTTCTTGCAAAGAACTGCTGCCTTCTTGGTGTCAAGAGGGAAGAGGTCGATAAGGTTTCTCGGACAGGTCTTGATGCACATCTTACAAGCACGGCACTTGTCGGGATTGATTCTTGCAACGCCGTCGCAGATAAAGATAGCATCGTAAGGACAAACCTCTACGCAGTCGCCGAAGCCGATACATCCGTGAACACAGTTCTTAGGGCCACCGAAAAGCTGAGTGGCAATCTTACAGGAATGAACACCGCTGTACTCAAGCTTTTCTTCAACATTCTGGCAGTTACCCTGACACATAACAGCGGCAACTGAGGGAACAATCTCCCCTGCCTCAAGGCCCATAATGCCTGCAATTTCCTTTGCAGTACCGTTACCGCCGGGGATACAGAGACTGCAATCTGTTGTTTCGCCCTTTGCAAGAGCACCTGCATAACCGTCACAGCCTGTGTAACCGCAGGCACCGCAGTTGGCACCGGGAAGGCAAGCTCTTACCTGCTCCTCCTTTTCGTCAACGGGAACAGCAAAAACTGCTGAAGCAAATGCAAGTCCGAGGCCTGCAATAAGACCGATTGCCGCAACAATAAGTACGGGAACTAAAATCTGACTCATTACGTTACCCCCTTAAGCAAAGATATTTTCAACGATACCTGTAAATCCGAGGAAGGAAACAGATACAAGTGAAGCGGCAACAAGTGTGATGGGAAGACCCTGCATAAACTTGGGAATATCGCAGGATTCAAGTCTGCTTCTTACACCTGCAAACATTACCATTGCAAGCATAAAGCCGATACCGCCACCGATTGAGCTGAACATTGACTGTGCGAAGTTGTAGCCGTTGTCAACGTTAAGAATAACAACACCGAGAACAGCACAGTTGGTTGTGATAAGGGGAAGATAAATTCCGAGAGCATTGTAAAGTGCGGGAATATACTTCTTAAGAATAATTTCAACAAGCTGAACAAGAGCAGCTATAACAAGAATGAAAACGATTGTCTGAAGATATTCAAGATCATTCTTTACAAGAAGGAACTTGTTGATAGGATAGCAAACTGCTGTTGCAAGACCCATAACGAAGATAACTGCCGCACTCATACCTACTGCGGTATTGAGCTTCTTGGAAACGCCGAGGAAGGGACAGATACCAAGGAACTTTGCAAGAACAAAGTTCTGGGTAAGAATAGCTGTAAGAAGAATTGAGAATAACTCTTTTGTCATTGTCATGATTCTGCTACCTCCTCTTTTACTTCATTCTTTTTGTTAAGAGCACAGGTCTGTGCCATGGGACAGGCCTCACAGCCACGAAGCTCTGCTCTGGGCTTACCCTTGCTTTCAGCTATCTTATTTGCAGCAGCCATAAGGACACCGAACACAAAGAAGCCACCGGGAGGAAGGATAAAGATGAGCATGGGATTTTCACTAAGGAAGGGAATTGAGAAGCCGTTGAAGGAAACATCACCGAACACTGAAAGAAGGTCCTGAATGCCTACCATAAATGTACCTGCACCGAAAACCTCACGGATTGTTGCCATAACGAAAAGAGCCATTGTAAAGCCGATACCCATACCAACACCGTCAACAGCTGATGCAAGAACAGAATTCTTGCTTGCGAAGGCTTCAGCTCTGCCGAGGATGATACAGTTAACAACAATAAGAGGAAGATAAACGCCAAGTGCCGAGTCAAGAGCCGGGACGAAGGCTTTAACTATCATCTGTACTATTGTAACGAATGAAGCAATAATAACGATGTATGCAGGGATACGCACCTTATCGGGAATTACCTTACGAAGTGCGGAAATAACGATGTTTGAGCACACAAGAACGATTGTTGCCGCAACACCCATACCGATTGCACTTGAAACGGATGTTGTAACAGCAAGAGTGGGACAGGTACCGAGAACAAGACGTAAAACCGGGTTCTCAGCAATAAAGCCCTTGGTAAGCTCTTTACCTAAATTTCTCTTCTCAGCCATTGTTCTCACCTCCTGTAATGTTGTTGAATTCTGCAAGTGCTGCATTTACAGCGCCTGTTACTGCCTTTGATGTGATTGTTGCGGCAGTGATTGCCTGGATGTTCTGACCGTCGTTTGAGTTTTTGTCAACGGTAAGCTCACCGCTTTTTCCTACAAAACGGCTCTTGAAGGAGTCGCTTGTTGCATTTGCACCGAGACCGGGAGTTTCAGCGTGGGAAAGGATTTCGATGCCTGTGATAACACCCTCGGTGTCAACACCAACCATAACGCCTACTGCTCCGCCGTAGCCCTTCGCGGAGGTTGTGAAAACGTAGCCTGCAAGCTTACCGCTTTCATCCTTACCTTCACAGTAAGTGATGCCGCTTTCAAGGGTTGTTACCTCGCCGTATTCCTTACCTTCAGGAAGAACGATCATACGGCTTGAGTTTTCTTTTTCAACAGCGTTCTGTGCAATTTTTTCTGAAGTGATAAGGTTTGTTCCTGCAAGAAGAGCAGTTGCCACAAGGCAGAAAACAAACAGTGCAATGGTGGGGACAAGGATATCTTTAAAATTTACCTTTTTCATGCCTTTGCCTCCTCCTTTGCCTTTTTCTCCTTAACAAAGCCGAAGGGCTTGGGAGTTGCCATATTCTCAATGTGAGGAACAAGAATGTTCATAAGAATGATTGAGAAGGATACGCCCTCGGGAAGTGCGCCGAAGATTCTGATAACAGTTGTGATAAGACCGCAGCCGATACCGAAGATGATCTTACCCTTCTTATTGATGGGAGAGGTTGAATAGTCAGTTGCCATAAAGAAGGCACCGAGCATAAGACCGCCGCCGAGAAGCTGATAAGCAACATACTCGAGGTTGAAATTACCTGCAAAGAGCATGCAAACGGCAACAGTACCGATAAATGTAAGAGGAATAACGGGAGAGATAACCTTTCTGAGGATAAGGTAGATACCGCCGCAGATAAGAGCAACGGAGCAGACCTCACCCATTGAACCGCCGTGCTTACCGATAAACATATCAGCAAGTGAGGGAAGGTCAGCAGCAAGTGAAAGGTCACCACCCTTGGCAGCTGCAAGGGATGCCATGGGAGTTGCGGTTGTGATTGCGTCAGCAGCCTTTGCCCATGTGTTTGTGTAAGGAGCAACCCAGCTTGCCATAGCTGAGGGGAAGGATACCATAAGGATGATTCTTGCTGTCATTGCAGGGTTAACAAAGTTCTGTCCGATACCGCCGAACATCTGCTTTACAACAACGATTGCAACAATACCACCGATTGCAGCCATCCAGAAGGGAAGGTTGGCAGGAAGGTTAAAAGCAAGAATGATACCTGTAACAATTGCGGAAAGGTCACCGAGAGTGTTGCTTCTCTTCATTACCTTACGGCTTACAAGCTCTGAAAGCACGCAGGATACAACACATACTGCAGTAAGAACAAGAGCGCGAAGTCCGAAATAAACCACACTCATTACAAGAGCAGGGATAAGAGCGATGATAACATCAAGCATAATGCCTGTTGTGGTTTCGTTTGAGCGCACGTGAGGTGATGCACTTACGGTTAATTTTTTAGCCATTATTTTGCACTCTCCTCTCTGAGAACCTGCTTTGCAAGTCTCATATACTGAACAAGGGGTCTGCCTGAGGGACAGCAATAAGCGCATGAGCCGCATTCCATGCAGACGTTTACGTTATATTTACTGATGCCTTCTGCATCCTTAACCTTTGCATAACGCTCGATAAGGGTGGGCATAAGGCTCATGGGACAAGCGCCAACACACTTGCCGCAACGGATACAGTCTCTTTCCTTCTTGAGAAGGTCTTTTCTGTCGTCGAAAGCAAGAAGCGCGTTGTTCTGCTTACAGATGGGAGCATCTGTGCCGCAGATGGCAATACCCATCATAGGACCGCCTGAGATAATCTTTCTGGGCTCTGACTTGAAGCCGCCGCAGTAGTCAATAATATCCTGGATGTTTGTACCGATGGGCACACGGAGATTCTTGGGCTGACTGATTGCGCCGCCGTCAACGGTGATTGAACGGGAAACGAGGGGCTTACCTGTTTCAAGGTATCTTGCAATGAATGCGATTGAAGCAACGTTCATAACAATACAACCAACGTCTGCAGGAAGCTTTCCGGGAGGAACTCTTCTGCCTGTTGCGGAAAGAACCATCATCTTTTCAGCACCCTGAGGATATCTTGAAGCAAGAGTCATAAGCTTGATCTTGTCGCCCTTTTCATTATCGCGGTCAGCAATTTCTTTCATAACCTCAAATGCCTTGGGCTTGTTATCCTCAATAGCGATAACAACATTGTCAATGCCGAGAATATTGCTTACAATTTCGCAGCCCTTGAGAATATTTTCAGCGTTTTCCACACATTCACGGTAGTCAACGGTGATATAAGGCTCACATTCAGCTGCATTGATAACAAGAGTATCAATCTTTTTATCATCGGGGAAATTGAGCTTGACGTGTGCAGGGAAGCCGGCACCGCCGAGACCTACAAGACCTGATTCACGAACAGCCTTTGCAAGCTCCTTTTTGTTTGTTACAACGGGAGGCTTGATGCCCTCGTAAAGTCTCATTTCTCCGTCGCTTTCGATGGTAACACCCTTTGTGATAAGTCCGTTAGCAAGACGGACATCGCCAACTGCAGTAACCTTACCTGAAACTGTTGCGTGAATGGGTGCACAGACGAAGCTTTCGCTGTCGCCGATAACCTGACCCACGGAAACAATGTCACCGACCTTTACGGTAGGTGCGCAGGGAGCACCGATGTGCTGCTGCATGGGAAGAATTACTTTTGAAGGTATGGGCATTCTTTCAACGGGCATTTCTGCCGTGTTCTTGTTGTGGGAAACGCTTACGCCGCCACGACCCTGTCTTACGGCCTTAAGCACTCCGGCAACTTTTTTGCTCATTTACTTCCAACTCCTTTTTATTATTTTTCTGTTTGTTTTATTTTGAAAAAACTGCTGATTTGTCTGAGCCGCGGCATCAGAAGCAAAAGCACCGTGCCCGTGACAGACCCCGTTATAAGGGAAAAAATCATCAGATATTTACCGTAATTAAGAAGCTCCGGTGTACCCGTGATAATGCAGGCAGCAATAAGCTGACCGAGGTTATGCATCACCGCTGAAGCAACACCGATACCGAAGAAGGAAAAAACCTTTCCCTCTTTTTTTATAAGAAGGCAGACTGTTATACTGCTTAAAAGTCCGCCGCAAAAGCTCATAAGTCCTGCCGTTGCACCTCTTGTCACAAGGGCAAACAAGGCTTTGAGCGCTGTTATATAAAGGCTTCCCGAAAGTCCTCCCACTGCTGCGGCATACATTGTCACAAGGTTTGACAAGCCTAATTTCGCACCGGGCGGAAGAAAGGGTATTTCCGGAAGAATCACACTCTCAAAAAATCCGAGGGTGAGACTCAGGGCTCCGAGAATGCCGTAAAATGCAACTTTTCTGCTTTTCATATCACTCCACCTAAAATGCAACCGAATCAACATCGTTGTTACCCTTTGCCTTTTTAAGCACCACCGTAACCCTTTCAGGCACACACGCCATAGTGTCACCTGCTTTTTTAAGCTTTCCTCGATTTACACAAAGCTTATCGGGACAAGCGGATGAAAGAAAGGTAACGCCGTCTTTTTCAAGAAGGATTTCACAGGAGCCGACCTGAAGGATTTCGCCTTCTTCAAGAGAATAAAGGTCAAAGCTTTGAAAAGGCTCTGCATCAAGGCTGATTTGAGCAACAAGCTTTTCATCAGAAAAGGCTGAAAAGGCAAAAAGCACGATACTTACAGCCGCCACAAGAAAAACAACAATGAAATCGCCGTATTTAAGCTTGCTTAAAAACTCCTTATTGCTTTTCAAAGTCAATCTCTCCTACTGTGGTAACATTCATTGCTTCATCAACAAAGATTGCTGAAGCGTTATACTTTTCAAGAAGCTTTGCTCCCTCGTCTTTACCGAGAATGAAGCACGCCGTTGAAAGAGCATCGGACAAAAATCCGCTGTCACAGACAACTGTTACGGAAATAAGACCGGAGGAAGCAGGATAACCTGTCCTTGCGTCAAGTATATGATGATATCTCACATCATCTTCCATAAAGTATTTTTCATAATCGCCCGAGGTGGAAACAAAGCCCTCATCGAGACTGATTACGCCGAGAAAAGCATTTTCCTGTCTCGGATGACGGATGGCAATGCGCCATTTGTCATTCTGCTTATTGAAGGACCCGAAGCAACCGATACTTCCGCCAACGGAAATAATAGCTCCTTCACAGTCACCGACTGCCTTGTAATAGGAAATTGCACTGTCGCAGGCAAGACCCTTGCCCACGGCGCCGAAGTCAACCTCAGCCTTTGAAGAAAGGGTAAGCTTTTCACCGTTGACGGTGATATTATCACTGCCCACTTCCTTGAGTGCCTTGTGAAGCTCGTCCTTATCGGGAACTCCCTGACTGTCCTCACCGAAGGCCCACAGGTCAACAACTGCTCCGACAGTGACGTCAAAAGCTCCCTTTGTTTCTTCCGTAAGCTTCTGACAGTGTGCCATAAGCTCGGCAACCTCCTTGTTTTGGACCTCACCCGAGGAGTTGAGGGTGCTCACCTCGGAGGAATCGATGTTGCGGGATATTATATTTTCGATGGCAGAGGTCAGAAGATTCACCTTTTCAATGTGCTTTGCTCCGTAGGGTGCATAGACCTTCTGGGAGACGATTGTGCCCATTGCATAGGAGTTTTTTTCATAACACTCGAATCTCTTTTGTCTGTCGTAGCTGTAAAGTCCGAAGCCCACAGCCGAAACAAGAACAACCGCTGTAAGCATAAGGGATAAAAGTCGTTTTTTGTTCATTCTGAATTCACCTAAAATCCAAATAAGGAAACACTTCCTCAAGTGTAACATTACAACTTATATATTCTATACTAAAAAAACATTTTTTTCAAGGGTTTTCGCCATTAAAAAATTAATCTTGCACAGTGTTTACATATTTGATATAATAAAAACAATAACGAAACAAAAGGGAGGATAATTATGGATTTCAATCTCTTTATTCCCATAAATGTAATAAGCGGCAAGGATGCCGTTACAAAAAACAGCAGTAAGCTTAAGGCTCTCGGCTCAGTCTGTCTTATCGTAACAGGCGGAAAAAGCTCAAGGCTCTGCGGTGCTCTTTCCGATATGGAAAATGCCCTTACAAAAGAAGGCATAAAATATGAAATATACGACAGAATCGGCCCCAATCCCCGACTTGACCACTGCTTTGAGGCAGGCAGAATAGCAAGAGAAATGAAGGCTGACTTTATCGTGGGCATCGGCGGAGGCTCACCTCTTGATGCAGCAAAGGCAGTT
>JAZKYQ010000110.1:0-1568 GCA_045612205.1 Acutalibacteraceae bacterium
GCATATGCATGGGGTACGGTTTTTGTTGTTATTGTCAGCACAACTTTTCTTAAATTTGCCGGAAGGGAAAACTGGATGTATCTTGTGATTTTGTGGTGCATTGTGCCTTTTATCTGTTTCCTGCTTTTTTCAAAAGCAAAGCTTCCTGAGCTTGATTTTCACGAAGGAACAGAAAAAAAGATGAAGACAAATTTCGGAGTGTTTCTTTGTACCTTATGTATCTTTTTTGGCGGTGCCGCAGAATGCACTATGATGCAGTGGGTATCAGGCTTTGCCGAAAAAGCTCTGAATATACCGAAAACTTACGGTGATATATTCGGAATGGCATTTTTTGCTCTTATGCTTGGTATGGGACGAACTCTTTATTCCAAAAAGGGTAAAAGCATTTATCCTGTGCTTTTATTCGGTATGGGTGCAGCCGCAATATGCTACATAATCGCAGCTCTTTCGAAAAACGAAATTGTAGGCTTGCTCGCTTGTGCTTTTACAGGTCTTTGCACATCAATGCTTTGGCCGGGTACAATTATTTACACTAATGAGAAGTTTGCTTCCTGTGGCGTCGGAGTTTACGCTCTTCTTGCAGCAGGAGGGGATCTTGGCGGTTCACTTGCTCCTCAGCTTATGGGTATCATAAGTGACCGGGCGGGAATGGATAAAGGTATGCTTGTTTCGGCAATTTTTCCGTTTGCGGGCTTTGCTGTTGTTTTATTTACTCAAAGATATTTCAATAAAAATAAAGTCGCGGATTTATCATGATCCACGACTCTATTATTTAATTATTCGATACCCTTAAGAGCTTCAAGCTCCTTCTTGTCAACTCTGATGTGAGAGTCCTTGATGGTCTTTACATCTTTTCTGTGAACGAGAACAGGTGCACCGTCAGGATTCTTGTCAAGAGAAACCTTAAGCATGCCTGTAAGAAGGTTGTTGTCAACAACTGTACCCTTGCCGTCCTTTGTTTCAACAATAGCACCGTGCTTGGGTGTAACTCTGAGAAGATGCTCATAAGCCTCCTGTTCGTACTTGAGACAGCACATAAGCCTTCCGCAGGTGCCGCTGATTTTGACGGGGCTCAGGGAAAGGTTCTGCTCCTTTGCCATTTTGATTGAAACAGGCTGGAAATCACCAAGGAAGGTGTTGCAGCAGAAGGGTCTGCCGCAGATGCCGAGACCGCCAACCTTTTTGCTTTCGTCTCTTACACCGATCTGACGAAGCTCAATTCTTGTGCGGAAAACCGATGCAAGGTCTTTTACAAGGTCGCGGAAGTCAACTCTTCCGTCAGCTGTAAAGTAAAAAAGAATCTTATTTCTGTCAAAGGTGTACTCAACGTCAACAAGCTTCATTTCGAGCTTGTGAGCGGCAATCTTTTTGTTGCAGATTTCAAAAGCACTCTTTTCCTTTTCCTTATTTTCGTTGATTGTTTCAACATCCTTTTCGTTAGCAAGTCTTATAACAGGCTTTAAGGGTGACGTGATTTCTTCGTCGTTGATTTCACGGTTTTCTATTGTTACTGTGCCGAATTCAAGACCTCTTGCAGTCTCGACGATTACGTTGTCACCTTTGTCGTA
>JAZKYQ010000111.1:0-25409 GCA_045612205.1 Acutalibacteraceae bacterium
GTAGTTCAGTTGGTTAGAACGCTAGCCTGTCACGCTAGAGGTCGACGGTTCGAGCCCGTTCCGGGTCGCCAATTAAATATGCGGATGTAGCTCATCTGGTAGAGCGCCACCTTGCCAAGGTGGAGGTAGCGAGTTCGAGCCTCGTCATCCGCTCCATATGGTACCATAGCCAAGTGGTAAGGCCACGGTCTGCAAAACCGTTATTCCCCAGTTCAAATCTGGGTGGTACCTCCAAATTATCAGCATTTCCTTAATTTTAGGAGATGCTGATTTTCTTTTTATCAGTGATTTTTTAGTTTCTTGAAGTTGTTTTTAGTTTCCGATTGGTTTCCAAAAAGAAAGGAAATTAATTATGAGTAGAACAAGAAAACAAAATGGTGAACTGTAGGGCATCTGAGAAAATTCTCGGATGCCTGATTTTTTTAGTTTTTTTAAAATTAAGCCTTATTTGTAAGCAGTTTGTAAGAACCTATGTGTATAATGTTAATGTGAGTTTTGTATTAAAAGGATAATTCCCGACTTTTAATATGAAGATTCTAAAAAATTAGTAAAGGAGATTAAACTTTATGAAAAAATTTTTATCAATCATTCTCGCAATCTTAATGCTTGTGACTATGATTCCATTCACACCTATTGCCTTTGCGGCCGGGGGCTATGAAATCTCACATCAGCCTACCGTTGATGAGTTTTATGTTGAAACCTCCGGTCCCAGCCCCAAAAACTATCAGTGGTATGAGATAGAAAATGGTGAGGTAATTGATGATACTGTTGCAACTCCCGCATCTGGTGATGCTTATGGTGTAGAAGGTGAGGGCTGGTATGCGGATTATTCAGGCAAATGGGTTCCGGCTTTTGAGGACGGGGTAATGCTGTTCTTTAATATTCCTATGAAAAAAGGTGAATCAATACGCGTTGAATGCTCAGGAGATGCGTATTATGTTTTCTTTATGGATAGTGATGAAGAAGGAATGGCATGTTTTGGTGGAAAAGCAATATTAACAGCTGAAAAAGAAGATGTGTATACGGTTGGTGCACTTGCAGAGTATTATATGCAAGCAACGGCACGTTTTGTTACGCTAACAGCTCTTGAAGGGGAAACATCAACCCAGCTTAATAATTATGAACAGGGTAAGACTTATGTTTGTCGTGCAACCTACGATGACAATGTTTATATATTTTCAGACGAGGTTTATGTCCACCAGCACACAGGCACAGAGCTTACCTGTATGGGTTATAAATGTACCGTTTGCGGTAAACCTTTCGGTGAAGAGAAGGGGGAACACTCTTTCACCTCTTATGAAGTAATAACTGCACCTACCACCGAAAAGCAGGGCATTGAAAAGGCTGAATGCGACTACGGCTGCGGTGAAACAGACACAAGAAGAATCCCTGCACTGCCAAGTAAAGCTGAAATTGATGTTGTTTATGATGAATACGGCGACAGAGTAGGTATTAAGAGTATCTATATTGAGCCTGAAAAAGCTTATTATTATGATGTCTTTGAGGGTAAAGGCGATGCAGTTGAAGATTTTAGTCCCAGTGAGTTCTATAAAAAAGCGCTTACCACAAAGCCGGCAAGTGGTCCTGTATATTATACACCGCTCAGATTATGGGGTGAAGTTGCTGCAAACGTATTCAAGACTGCCGGTCGCGGCTACGGATGGCAGTGGGACTACGGTTCAGATTTCGACACCTACTTTGGTTCTGATGCAGAAGACGACAGCAATGCCGCTGTTGACGTATCTTTCAGATTAGGCTCTGAAAATCCTTATTCTAAAGGTAAGTCTGAAAATGACTGTGTAAGAAGTACAGGTCTTCAGTCATACTCATCTCTGAGTCTGGTACAAGATGTAATGATTGATCAGATTATTGACTGTTGCGGCGAAGAAGATGATGCGGAAGAATTCAGAGAAGTTGTGCTTGATTTTTGCATCGGTGATAAAGAAGGCTTTGAGCTTTTCAAGAATGATGATAATCAGGTTGTTCTTGCTAATATTGTCACCAGTCAGTACAATTATTGGCTTACTACGGAAAGACTTTTTTCGACCTTTGGTATTGTTTTTTATGACTTCGAGCTGGCTCCTATAATTGATGAAAATCTTAAGTATATTTCTGCAGCTGATAATTATGATTCTATAAAAGATGCATTCGAAGACAATGCCCCGGGTGTTACTTATATAGATGACAACAACGGTGTATCGACAATCAACTATATTCAGAATCCCACAAGCACATCTGCATCTGTCAGCGCATCTTCAGACAGATCTGTAACCAATTCTGTATCTAACAGCTTCAGTGAATCCGATAGCTATACATATACTGAATCAGTATCAGCAGGTGTTAATTATACACCGATTAAGGATGTCCTGGAGGTTTCATTAAATATCGGATTTTCAGCTTCACAGGCTATTTCAACAGCTTATTCAGAAGACAAATCCCTTTCTGAAACAATTTCAACATCCAGCTCAGCCAGCGTTACCCTTCCTCCTTATACAGAGATTGGTATCAAGCAGACTATGAGCAAAACAGAGCAGTCCGTAGAATATGATTGTCCTGTTTATTTAACTTATAAGGTCGCTGTGTTCGGTGTAAACGCACAGTATATTCAGGATACCGGTACAGGCTCATGGAGCATTACAAACTATGACCAGGGCAGCATTTTCACAAACTTCGGCTCTAATTTAAAAGAAGGCGGTCTCAATGCTGTAGATAACCTTGCAAAACGTGTTAAGGAAAAATCCAAGTCATTCGAGCTTTCCCACGGTGGCACATACGGCCAGTGGGAAGATCAGAACGACGGTAATCCCCCGAAAAAGATTACATATCTCGATTGGAGTAAGCTGGACGACACAGAGGATTTAGATTATTCTAGTGATTACTTAAGTAATTTCAGACCTATGTCTGCTATGGGCGGAAAGATGACTTTTAAAACCGACTCCTACAACACTGAGCTTACTGAAATTTATCCCATGTATGACCTTAAGAAAGTAAGATTTGAAGGTGACGGCACATATAACCTTGCAATCGGCGGTGACCTTGACCTCAATATGGTAAACGTTGTCGGTCTTAACAAATTTGATCAGCCCTACTACGGCTTCCGTCCCACTATGGGTACATGGCACCTTTGCGATGAAGACGGTAATGATATTCCCGCATACGAAAAAGGAAAGGGTATTGCTGTTACATCTACTCCCTCAACTCAGGTAATCGAGGCTCATGAGCTCGGTGAATACTATCTCAGATTTGATATTGACGAGGAGTTTTATACCAAGACGGTTGACAGAAAGACCTACATTACAAACGATGATCTTGATATGACCGCAATTCTTAAGCTTTCCGTTACCGACACAGGTGATAACCACACCTGCCGTGAAGGCTCATGGGTAACAAGCTTTACATCGACCTGTGTAAGCGCAGGTGAAAGATGCAAATACTGTCTCACCTGCGGCAGGCGTATGGCTGTTGAGGTTCTTCCCAAGGCAGGTCACTTACCTGTTGAAATTATCGAGCCCGCAACCTGCACCGTAGACGGTCGCAAATACTCAACCTGTGCTGCTTGCAGAGTTACCTGCAGCTCTGAGGTTATTCCCGCTAAAGGCCACGGTGTAACTACTGCAGTAACCACAACTGCACCTACCTGCACACTTGACGGTGAAAAGACACTTTTCTGCTCTGACTGTAACACAATTGTAGGTTCAGAGAAAATTGAAGCAAAAGGTCACTTGTTCGGTGAATATGTTTCAAACAATGATGCAACAGAAAACAAAGACGGTACAAAGACAGCTACATGCATACTTTGCTCTGCTACAAACACTGTAACAGACGAAGGCTCAAAGCTTGTTGACACACCTGATGATTCTGCTGATGACTGTGGTCATATCTGTCATAGAACAGGTATTTCAAGCTTCTTCTGGAAGATTATTAAGATTTTCTGGAAGCTGTTCAGAATAAATCCCGTATGCGAATGCGGTGCGGCTCATTATTAATATAACTGAATAAATAACTTACCGCCGGGGAGTAAAAATCCTCGGCGGTAGCCGTTACATAAGGCGGTTCTAAAATGCGATGTACTGCCAAAAAAGAAAAGTCGCACGAAAGTGTGACTTTTTCTTTTTGTATTATTCATTAATTCAATATTCATTTTACAGATCGGATTTTCGAATGAATAATGGATATTGAAGCCGCTTCGCTGATGAACAATGAATAATGTCACCCTCCGGGCAAAGGGATTGACTTTTAGATTTTTCTGCTATATAATGATAAAAGTTGACTTTTTCTGATGTTGTTTGAAAAGGTCAATACAGTAATCGACCCGAGGTAACAAATGAAAACAAAACGAAACATACTTGATAAACTGAATACCCTCTTATTCGGCAAGGATCTTCGTGTGACAACAGGGGAGCCTTATACCCAGGTGCGAGATGGAGACTATTCATCCTATTATCCCTTGGAAAAGTACATCGATTTTTCACAGATTAAACCCGACATTTGCTATAATGTCAGAGATTACGGTGCTGATGTTAATGCTGATGATGAAGGTAATGCAAGTGCAATTCAGCAGGCTATTGACAAGTGTAATCAAGACGGCGGTGGTACTGTTTTAATCAGTGGTGGTGTATACGCAACTACAACTGTTTTTCTTCGCAGTAATGTGACTTTGTTCATCGATAAAGATAGCGCTCTCTCTGCTAATACGAATGGTAAAGGATACAAGCATAACGCTTTGATTTATGCTTTTGATTGCGAAAACATTGCCATAACGGGCGGAGGTAAGCTTATAGGTAACGGCACTCTTTTTGGTCTTAAGCCTGTGAGCAAAAATATGTTTACTCCGCCGCCTGTAATCGATGTAATTAAAATGCGTCAGGATTATCGTGCTCAGCTTCGCTTTGCTCACAAGTCGAAGTACGGCTCAATTCTTCTGACTGAAAAGTGTAGAAATATAAATATAAACAACATCATTTTTGAGGACTCGCCTTGGTGGACGTACAAAATGCTCATGTGTGACGGAGTTGAAATCACCGATACTGTCATATGGAATAACCGCAATGTTGCAAACTCCGATGGCTTTGACATCGCAGGCAGCAGTAATGTAGATATCGACCACTGCTTTGTGTCTACCGCCGATGACGGAATCGTGCTCAAAAATGCCATCTGGTGTGGTTGTGAGAAAGATATGCACGGAATCACTGTCAGAAACTGTGAGGTAATCTCAAGAACAAACTGCTTCAAAATCGGTACAGAAACAACATATGATATATATGATGTTTCTGTCGAAAACTGCTCATTTATTATGACAGACCTTTATCCGGGTGCTGTTTCGGGTGTATCAATTGAGACTTGCGACGGTGCAAAAGTATACGATGTGAAAGTGAATAACATCACTATGGATAGATGCACCTGTCCGCTGTTTATCCGCTTGGGTAACCGTAACAGAGCTGCAGAGGTTACATCTGCAACTGCAAACAAAACGGAAATTGTCAAAGAGGCAGGGGATGAGAAACCTGTAGACAAAAATACATTTTACAGAAAAAGCGAGATGTGCAACATAACAGTTGAGAATATCAAAGCTACGAATGTAGAGCTTCCTGTCATCGTTGCGGGATACAGACAAAAGTTCAGAACAAAATGTTGCGACAATATAATTCTCAGAAATTTTGATATTACATACCGTGACGCAGTTGAGGTTAAAGATAAGCGACTTTTTATTCCCGAGTATGCCAAGGTGTATCCTGAATGCTGGAGATTCAGAAATCTCCCTGCTTACGGAATATGGGCAAGACACTGCAGAAATCTCAAAATTGAGAACTTCACCTGCAAGGGTATAAAAGGTAGCCACAGGAAAGAAAAAATCTTCATAGATTGTAAATAAACAATACAGTGTGATTTTTCGTTTGCAGGCAAACATCTTATTGTGGTAGAACGATTGTTGAAAAGAAACAGGGTGAATAGGAAAAGAAAAAATCGGATAAATAATTACGCAAAGGAAAATCCCAGATGCTTACAGCTATATGTAGGCGGTTCAAAAATGCGACGTACTGCCATGATTACTTCGCAATATTGCGACGGTACCCGAAAACCCTTGTAAAATCAAGGGTTTTCGGCTTTTTTGGTGCATTTATGCGTGGAAATAACCCCCTGGTTCTACCAGGGGTGAAAGAAGGCTTTAGCAAAGCCAAAACAGGCGAGCTTGATGCAAGCCTAGTTCACTTGAAAATAAGTAAAACCTCCAAGTATAATAGTAAAGGTTTGGCGACCGCATTACTAAAATACGAGGAGGAATTAACCAATGAAAATAAGTAAGGATAAAAACGAAATAAAAAGTAGTGCCCATTCAAAGTATAGATGTCAGTACCATATAGTATTTGCACCAAAATACAGAAGACAAGTAATATATGGTACATTGAAAAAAGACATAGGAGAAATCTTAAGAAAGCTCTGCGAACAAAAAGGTGTAGAAATAATAGAAGCAGAGGCATGTAAAGATCACATCCATATGTTGGTGTGTATACCACTGCATTTAAGTGTAGCACAATTTATGGGATATCTCAAGGGTAAAAGCACATTAATGATTTTCGACTGACACGCAAATTTAAAATATAAGTATGGAAGCAGAAATTTTTGGTGCAGAGGATACTATGTGGATACAGTTGGGCGAAACAAAAAGGTTATTGCAGAATATATAAGAAACCAATTAGAAGAAGATTATGCAAAAGACCAAATTACAATGAAAGAGTACATAGACCCGTTTACGGGTAACCAGACAAAGTGAGCAAAAACAAACAGCCGCTCGTGAGCGGCTGCTGAAAATGTAATGCGGTGCTAAACTTCAAAACCCCTTTTAGGGGTAAAGCCAGTAATAGCCCCTTATAGGGGCAGTGCAAACCACCGGTTCTCACCGGTGGTTTTGATTGAGTTATTTAGATTTAATCCTTCCAAGCACTCTGTCAATTCCCATAAATATAAACCCTACACCAATAAATATCACCCCGAGACCGAGCAACCACAGGCAGACACCGCCTACACCATAGGTGTCAATGTTGAGGAAGAAATACGTATAAATGAAGGGACCTGTGCCGAAGTAGTTGAGCACCGATGAATCAAACTTATAAATCGCAGCGTGAATAAAAATGAAGATTCCGTAGCAAAGAGGGAAGAGTACAGAAATCAGGGGGTAACTGACCTTGACCTTCTTTTTTTCGTAAAAGAGTAACCAGTCAAGTATGTACATTACGGGTAAAATAACGTGGAAGGTCACACTGTTGATTTTGTAGTTGAGTACAGGGTCACGGGTGGATTCGTTTGCAATGAAAAAGTTGAATACAATGAAAGTAAGAAGAATTGAAAGCACGCCGATGAATTTGAGAAGGGGAGAAACAGTTACGAAGCTGTCCTCCTTCTTTTTTGCGGTCTGAATAAGCTCAGAAAGCATTATGCCGACACACATATAGTTGCTGATATTGGTGAACTGAATGTAAAAATCCCAGCGCCATACCATATCGAAAAAGCCGAAGCTTGCAACTACACCTATAATTCCTATTGCACAAAAGGCTGACTGGAAAATCAGTTGTGCAGTTCTGCTTTTAATCATAACATCACCTTTGATACAGAAAGCTTATTAAAGAATTTCTATATCGTCTCCCTCGAAAACCTTGCCGCCCTTGATAACCTTGGCAAAAATGCCTTCACGCGGCATAACACACTTGCCTACAAGCTTCTGTATTGCACAGCCCTCGTGACATTCCTTGCCGATCTGGCTGATTTCTATAATGCATTCACCAACCTTAAGCTGTGTGCCTACAGGAATAGTATAAAGCTCGATTCCTTCGGTTGTGATGTTCTCTGCAAAAACACCGTGACAGAGACCGTCATTGGGAAGACCCTTTGATTTTTCAATGCTCTCTTTCGCCAGAAGGCTTACCTGTCTGTGCCATTTGCCGGCATGAGCGTCACCCTCAAAGCCGAAATCCTCAATAAGCACACCGGGATTGATTTTTGTCTTGGGTGTGCCTTTCTTTTCGCTGATGTTTATTGATAATACCTTTGCCATAGTTATCCTCCTATTTTGTTAAGTCCGTGAGATGCTCCGTAACCGCAGTTGAATTTATGCTCCATTGGCTTTGAGAGGATAGCCTCTCTGACCCTTTCTCTTAAAAGTTTTTCGTCGTCGATTACATCCATAAGGTCAATGACCTCATCGTTGCCGAGACAAACCTTTACCTTACCGTCGGACAGTAGCCTTATGCGGTTGCATTCACTGCAGAATTTATCACTTATCGGTGTGATAAAGCCTATTCTTCCCCTAAAGCCGTCAGCCTCATAGTATCTTGCTACACTTTTTTCAAAGTCTGATTTTGATGAAGGTACGGGTTTAAGATAAGGGAACTGCTTTAATATATCCTCACCCTTGATTACAAGCTTTTCATTTTCCCCGTCATCTGAAAAGGGCATAAGCTCGATAAAGCGCACGTCGATTTTTCTGTCCTTTGCAATATTTATAAGGCTTTCTGCCTGGGAGTCATTCTGATTCTTTATGAGTACTGCGTTGAGCCTGATGGGGGAGAGACCTGCGCTTTGACATTCGGCTATACCTTCAAAAACTCTGTGCAATCCGTCAAAGCCTGTCAGTTGCTTGTATTGATCTTCGTCTGTGGTGTCAAGGCTTATATTGATAGCAGTAACACCTGCATCCTTCAACGGACTTGCAAGCTCCCTGAGCCTTATTCCGTTAGTGGTAAGAGCAAGCTTTTTTATGCCGTCAATTCTGCTTATCCTTTGTGCGATATCACAGATATCACGTCTTACAAGCGGCTCACCGCCCGTGAGTCTGACCTTGGTTATGCCGCAATCAGCAAAGGCTCTGACAATTTTTTCTATCTGCTGTGGCGTAAGCTCACCGTCACTGCTTTCATTGCACGCTCCGCAGTATGAGCAGTTGAGATTGCATCTTTTGGTGACGGATACCCTGAGATAGTTTATCTTTCTTCCGTAAGAATCAATCATTTATGAAATCACTCTTTCCGCCTGTTTTTTCAAGAAGCTTTGTTTCTTTTATTTCCATTTTTCTGTCTATAGCCTTGCACATATCATAAACTGTAAGGGCGGCTACAGAAACAGCTGTGAGAGCTTCCATTTCAATGCCCGTTTTGTATGAGCATTTAGCTGTAGAGGTTATATAAAGCTCATCCTCGCCGTTATTGTCAAAGGTGATTTCCACGCTGTCAATGGGAATGTTATGACAAAGGGGGATAAGCTCCCAGGTGCGTTTTGCCGCCATAATTCCTGCTATTCGTGCCGTGGCTAGTCCGTCGCCCTTTTTAAGCTCGGAATTAATAAGCTTCTGTAGTGTTTCCTTTTGCATTTTTACTTTAGCAAAGGCTCTTGCGGTTCTGCGGGTGATATCCTTTTCACCTACGTCCACCATTAACGCTTCGCCTTTTTTGTTAAGATGTGTAAAATCAGCCAACCTCATATCCTCCCATCTCTTTAAGTCTTTCTTTGAATTTATCACTTTTTATCATCGCAAGGAAGGCTTGCACCTGCTTGTTGTCATAAGCCTTTTCATCAATAAGAATGTCATATTCCTCAGTGCAGATTTCAATAAAATCAAGGTCATACATTTTTGCGGCAGAGTAAATGCCGAGTCCGCAGTCAGCATTACCTGAGGCGATAAGCGCAGCAACGGCCGTGTGCGTGAATTCCTCGTTACGGTAGCCGACAACATTCTTTTTATCAATACCGTTTTCCCTGAGAAGATAATCGCAAAGAATTCTTGTACCAGAGCCGAGCTGACGGTTGACATATCTGCCCTTTGTGATATCAGCAAAGGATTTGATATTAAGCGGATTTCCCTTTTGAACCATAAGCCCCTGTATTCTGCCTACACCTTTGATAAGCCTTGCTTCGTTGCCAGGAAAATACTTTTTTACATAACTGCTGTTGTACTTACCTGTTTCGGTATCGAGCAGATGTATAAAGCCGAGGTGCGCCTGTTTGTTTTTCAGTGCGGTGATTGCGCCCATGCTTCCTACGTGGCTGGAGGTCAAATTAAAAGCAGGGCTTTCATTTTTTAACATATCGGCAAGCTCGTCAATAAGCGGATCGTGACTGCCTGTGATAATCAGCGAGTCTTCAATTTCTCCCAAGTCCTTGAGAAGTCTTATTTCAACCTCTTCTCCTGCTTCAAAGCCTTCACAATCCTGAGGGACGTTTAGTATGCCGTCGGCCTTTGTAAAGCTTGTAATAACGCCTGCGCCTCTGTTTAATGGTACAGCAGTAAGTGTGTTATCTGATTTACCGAGAGTGACACGGACGAACTCCTGATATTTAAGTGATGATACAACTCTTTTACCAAGGATTGCTTTAACATATTGCTCACAAGACTGTTCTTTTTTATAATACTGTGCAACTACGCTTTTTACTATTTCTTCCATAACAACTATGGCGGAAACAGGATAACCGGGAAGACCGATTACAGGTACACTTCCTATATTGCCGAGTACGGCAGGCTTGCCGGGTTTAATGGCAAGGCCGTGGAAAACAACCTCACCGAGCTGTTCGATAATCGTGCTTGTGTAATCGTCTCTGCCTGCTGATGAGCCCGCAAGCACAAGGACGGCATCGCATTCTTCGCTTGCTTTTGAAACAGCTTCTTTAAGTAAATCCTTTTTATCCCTGATAATAGGATAAACCTTGCTTTCTGCGTTCCATTCGGAAAGCATAGCGGAGAATATTGCAGAGTTGAATTCTATGATTTCGCCTTTATCCGGATTTTCTTTGGGTGAAACTATTTCATCACCGGTGGGTATAATACCGAAAACAGGCTTTTTGATGCATTTTGCTTCAAGCACACCGCCTGCAAGAAAAGCACCGCAAAGAGAGGGCGTGATTTTTGTAAAAGACGGAGCTATCATATCGCCCATGCATATATCCTCGCCAACCTGGCGGACATTCTGCCAGGGATGGACGGCTGAAATAATACTTACCTTGCCGTCACCAAGCTCTGTAACATCTTCAACCATAATAACTGCATCTGCAGCCTCGGGAACAGGATCTCCTGTATCAACAACAGTATAGTGCTCTTTTGAGAGTATGATGGGATTACTTTCGTTAGCTCCGTAGGTATCTGACGCTTTTACGGCAATTCCGTCCATTGCACTTGCGTTATAGTGCGGTGCGCAGATTTTTGCATATACTGCCTGTGAAAGAACTCTGCCGAAAGAAGAAACGCAGGGTACGGTTTCTTCTTTGTATGTGAAGCCTCTTGTTGTAAGATGGGAGATATATTGTTCTTTTGCATCGTCAAGAGGTGTGTTATTGAGGTAATTATGTTTCATCTGAAATCATTCCTAAAATAAAAATATTTGTGTTTCGTCACCGGCTTTAAGTCCTTCGCAGTTACGGTCTATAACGGCGTATCCGTCACTTTCTGATAAAAGAGATATTACACCGCTTTTGCCGTAGAGGGGTAAAGCTCCCTCATCTGTAACCCTTACGCAAAGAATTTCTTCTCTGCCGTGATTAGAAGAAATATTGCGAAGAAGCTTGGCTTTAACGGATTTCGTGCGGTCTTTTCTGCAAAGCATCATATCAGCAAGGGGCTTAACAAGCCTGAGAGCTACCAGATATCCTGCCGTAGGATGCCCCGGTAAGCCGAAAACTGCTTTTCCGTCTATTTTCCCGATTATAGTAGGCTTGCCCGGCTTCATAGCGATGCCGTGAAGATAAACCTCACCAAGTCGGGATATGATATCCACCGTCATATCTCTTGCACCTGCTGATGATCCGCCTGAAATAAGCACGATATCATTTTCGCTGACAGCTTTCTTCATAACGGAAAGGATGGCATCATAGTCATCCTTTACAATGCCGTATTCTTTGCATTCACAGCCGTTTTCTTTCATAAGAGCAGAGAGGATGTGGCTGTTGATGTCTCTTATTTTACCGAATGTCAGCTCACTGTCAACGGGCACAATTTCATCACCTGTGGAAATAATGCCTGCTTTAGGCTTTGAAAAAACATTTACTTCACTTATGCCCAGAGCGGCAAGGACGCCTATTTCTCTTGAGGTAACAGTTCTGCCTTTCACAAAAACAGTACTGTTTTCTTTTATATCGTCACCTTTACGGTTTACATTTTCAAAAGGACTTACAGATTTATAAACAAGACAGATATCTCCGAAGCTGCTGTCGGTGTTTTCAACCATTACGACGCTGTCAGCACCTTCGGGAAGCATACCGCCTGTTGATATTTTAATGCATTGACCGTCGCTGATTTCACCTTCTGCCTTTTCTCCCATTAAAACCTCACCGATAATATCAAGCTGAGAGGGGATGCCTTCGCTGCTTCCGTAGGTATCCGAGGCCTTGAGTGCATAGCCGTCAACAGTTGAACGGTCAAAGGCGGGAATACTTTCTTTTGATATTATATCTTCGGCAAGTGTTCTGCCGAGGGAGTTTTCGAGGCTTACCGTTTCCGTATGGAGAGGTGTATCCGAAAAGTTTTCTCTTATAATTTCAAGCGCTGTCTCTACAGCTACAACTTTTAACATATTTAAAGCACCCACATACTTATAAATTTCTTGCCCCATTCGGTTTTGGGGCTCTGCAATAATTCTTTTGGTTTTCCGTCTTCAACGATTTTTCCGTCACAGAGCATTATAATTCTGTCTGCAAGCTCCCGAGCCTGAACAGGTGAATGAGTGGTCATAATCACACCGCAACCGTTTTTGTTTTTATAGTTGATAATAGCCTTTTCAATAATTTCAGTACCCTCAATGTCAGCTGCACTTGAAGGCTCGTCCAAGAGCATAAAGTCACATTCGTTTGCAAGTATTCTGCCCAATGCAAGTCTCTGTGCTTCACCGCCTGAAAGACTTTTTGCATTTTTATCAGCAAGAGATGAAAGACCGAGATTGGAGAGAATTTCATCACAACACTTTTCTTTGTCACTTGAGTTCTCCATAGAGAAGAGGATATTTTTCCTCACACTCTTTCTGAAAGGAAAGCTTTGCTGAGGGAGATACAATATCTTTCCCGTTCTTTTAATCTCACCGCTGTCACTTTTTACAGCGTCGGCAATGATTTTTAAAAGAGTGCTTTTTCCGCTTCCGTTGGGACCGACGATTGCCACGGTTTCTCCTTTTTTGAAGGAGAGGCTGTCTATATCAAGAACAGTGCGCTCACTGTAAGTCTTTTTTATATTTTTAAGCTCTATCATTACTTATCCTCCTTTACTGCGAAGGATGCAACAGTGTTTACTATAAGTGAAATAAACAGAAGGATTATTCCAAGAGCAAGAGCAAAAGAAAAATTACCTTTGTTTGTTTCGAGCATAATTGCTGTTGTCATAACTCTTGTTTTCCATTGAATGTTACCGCCGACAAGGCTTACTGCACCGACCTCAGCAATTGATCTGCTGAAGGCTGTAAGGATAACGCTGAATAAAGCTGCCTTGTTTTCCGTCAGCATCAAAAGGGCGGTTCTGCCCTTGGAGAGATTGAGACCTTTTGCTGTTTCAATCAGGCAAGCAGAATTGATTGATGTAATGGAATGAGTAAGATTTATCACAACAGGAATTATAAGCACACATTGAGCAATCACCATAACGTCAACAGTGAAAAGAAGGTTTAAAGTGCCCAAGATGCCGTTTTTTGAAAACAGCATATAGACAATCAGGCCTGCCACCACCGGTGGCAAGCCCATGAAGGTTCCTGTTAACTTTATGATTGTCCCTTTGCCTTTAAAGCTGCTTTTGCCGAGAAGTACACCTAAAGGCATACCGATAAGGCAGGAAATTGACGTTGAGAAAAAGGACATCCTTAATGTGACGCCTATTATCTGTAAAATTTCCTTGTTCATTGACATAAGCATTCCAAAGGCTTCTGTCAGCTTTTCCAATTTTTATTCTTCAATGAGATAGAAAAGAGCTGCACCGTACTGTTCTTTACCGTATTCCTTGATAAGAGCGGAAGCCTCGTCGCCTGTGAGCCATTCAATGAGAGCCTTTGCACCCTCTGTGTTGATGCCGTCAAGCTTTTCGGGGTTGCACTCGATAACTGAGTAGGTGTTCTTCATATCTTCACCCTCAGCAAGGAGGATTTCAAGGTCAAGCTCAGCCTGATTTGAAAGGAAGGTAGCCTTGTCTGTAAGACAGTATGCACCCTGTTCACTTGCCATTGTAAGGCATGCGCCCATGCCCTGACCGGCGTTTACATACCACTTTTCAGTTTCTGCATCGGGTACTGCTTCGCCCCAGATTTTAAGCTCAGCCTTGTGTGTGCCGCTTTCGTCACCGCGTGAAATGAAGGTTGCTTCGTTTGCCTTGATTTTTCCGAAGGCTTCTGCTGCATTTGCACTGTCCTTGATGCCTGCAGGATCATTTGCAGGACCTACAACTACGAAGTAGTTATACATAAAGGGGATTCTTTCAACACCATAGCCGTCAGCAATAAAGGTTTCTTCACTTGCCTTTGCGTGAACGAGGATGAGGTCTGCATTTCCGTCAACAGCCTTCTGGATTGCGGCTCCTGTACCTGCTGACTGAACCTCAACCTTGTAGCCCGTAGCGCTTTCAAAAACGGGAAGAAGATAGGGGAGGAGACCTGAGTCATTTACGGATGTGGTTGTGGACATACGGATTGTCATGTTTTTACCTGCGTTGTCAGGTGTAACATTTCCGTCGGTTGTGTTTGTGCTGCCGCATGCTGCAAATGCAAAAAGCATTGAGAGTGCGAGAAGCACGGCAAGAAGTTTTTTCATAATTCATTTCTCCTTTTCAATCACGGAAGGCAAAAGGATTTCTCCTTGAGCCCTTAGCCGTTAACCGCCTTTATTCTCCACGGCGGCTTGTGTTATTTCGGCTACGCTCTTTTGTTCATATGTTGCCACTTAGAACTCAGAGTCGAAGATGAATTAAACAGCTGTAAAATACAACTGACTTCTTAAAAAATTTGTATATAAAATATATTTAACATAAATTTTGTTGCAAAAGAGGAATAATCTTGATATGATTATACTACATATTCTGACAGTTTTCCATACTTTGAGGTGATTTTTTTGAAATTCGGAATAATTTGTGTCAGTGACCGTTGTTCTCAGGGTCTCTGCGAGGACAAAAGCGGCCCTGCAATAAGAGAGGCAGTTGAAGCTTTGGGTGAAGTTGCTGATTATGTAATAGTGCCCGATGAAAAAGAAAAAATAGCTGAAGCTCTTATACGTTTTTGCGATGAGCTTCAGGTTGATATTGTTTTTACAACAGGCGGCACAGGCTTTGCTCCGCGAGATGTGACACCTGAAGCAACACTTTCGGTTATTGAAAAAAACGCCCCCGGCATAAGTGAGGCTATAAGACAGAAAAGCCTTGAAATTACACCCAAGGCTATGCTTTCAAGGGCAGTTTCGGGAATAAGAGGAAGGACGCTTATAATCAATCTTCCCGGAAGTCCGAAGGCTGTAAGAGAGTCAATAGAAATTGTACTGCCTGTTTTACCTCACGCTGTCGAAACTCTTTCAGGAAATACGGTTTCCTGCGGAGGTAATTACGATGGGAAATGAAAAGGAGCTTGTTCAGGGCTTTACGCTTAAGGATAAAAGCTGTGCGGTGATTGGTCTCGGAGGCCTTGGTACAAATGTAGCTGTTCATCTTGCAGGTGCAGGTATCGGCAGAATGTATCTTTGTGACTTTGATGCTGTCAGCAGAACAAATCTTAACAGACAGTTTATGTATACTTCAGATGATGAAGGAAAAGACAAGTGCGATGCTTTGAAAAATCGGCTTTCGGAATATGCACCCGAATGTGAAATTATTTCCGTAAAGCAAGAGCTTAAGCATATTTCCCAATTGAAATTTGCTGAAATCTGTGATATAATATTCTCATGTGTAGATAATAACGAAGCAAGACTTATTTCAGAAGAATTCTGCCGTGAAAATAATATCCCTCTCGTTCATGGCGGTATTGACGGATTTTACGGTGTAGCCTATCTCTATGTGCCGTCATTTTCTCCTGCAGCTTCTGATGCAGGACTTTGCGAGGGTAACAAGGCAAAATATAATATAAGTGCTGTTGCAGGGATTGTCGGTTCCTTTCAGGCGTCGCTCGGAATCAAATATCTGCTGACGCAGGATAAGTCTCTCAGTGGCAGAATACTTGTATTTGATGAAAATAAAACAGACACACTTAATCTTAATTTTTAAGGAGAGTACATATGTCAAAACTTAAAGGCTATATGGGTAAGGTGCTTTTTATTGACCTTACCAATAAAACTCACAGCGAATTTCCCTGGACTGATGAGGACAGAAAAAGAACTATCGGCGGTAAGATAATGGCTGCTGATATTCTTCTTCAGCATATCAGACCGGGTATGAAGGCTTTTGATGAGGATAATTGGCTTGTTGTTACAACAGGTCCGCTGACCCGTTGTAAATCACCCTCATCAACAAGATTCAATATTTCTACCGTTTCACCTCTTACAGGTCTTCTTACCTCCTCAAACTGCGGTGGTCCCTTCGGCAGACGACTTAAAAAGGCCGGCTGGGATGCTATGGTTATCACCGGCAGAGCAAAGGAACTCACCTGGATTGAAATTGTTGACGATAAAATCACCTTCCACGATGTGCCTGAAATGAAGGGTATGCTTACAGGTGAGGTGCAAAAGCAGTTCAAGTCAGGTACAAGCTGTATTGCAATTGGTCCTGCAGGTGAAAATAAGGTCCTTTACGCAGGCGTTTTCAGCGGAGAAAGAACTGCCGGTCGAGGTGGTGTAGGCGCTGTTTTCGGTGACAAGAACCTCAAAATTGTGACAGCAACCGGTACTCACATTTTTCCTGAAATTTACGATCAGGAAAAGCTTGACGCGCTTAATAAAGAGTGGGCAATGCAGCTTAAGCGTCATCCTATCACAGGTGCGCAGCTTTCAAAGCTCGGCACAGCAGGACTTGTTGCTCCCATGCAGGCTCACAGAATTCTTGCAACAAAGAACTTCGGTGACGGACGCTTTGAAAACTTTGAAAAGGTATCAGGTGAAGAGCTTGCTGAAAAGCACCTTATCAAAAACGGCGGCTGTTATTCCTGTCCTATGAAGTGTGAAAGACGAGTTAAGTATGAGGGCAAGAACATCAAGGGCCCCGAGCTTGAAACCCTCGGTCTTTTAGGCCCCAACCTTATGAATGATGATATTGAAAAAATCATCAAGTGGAACTATGAGCTTGACGAGCTCGGCATTGACACAATTTCAGCCGCAGGCTGTGTGGCTTTTGCTATGGAGCTTAACGAAAAGGGTATGTGGGATTGCGGTCTTGAATTCGGCAAGACAGATAATTTAAGCGAGGTGTTCCACGATATCGCTTACAGAAGAGGTATAGGTGATATACTTGCTGAGGGCACAAAGAGAATGAGCGAGCGTTTCGGAGGTAAGGACTTTGCAATTCATGCAAAGGGTCTTGAGCTTGCCGCTTACGAGCCCAGAGGTGCTGTAGGTCACGGTCTCGGATACGCTACCTCAAATCGTGGCGGTTGTCACCTTAATGCAGGATATATGGTTGTTCTTGAGGGTCTCGGTCTTAATATGGACTCCTATACTCCCAAGGGTAAGGCAGGTCTTGCAATTACCTTCCAGAATGTTATGGAGGGTGCATCTGCAGCAGGCTTCTGTGTGTTCACTTCTTATGCTATTTTGCCGTGGTTTATTGTCAATAAGCCCACAAGTCTTCTCACAAGAGCAGTTCAGACTGTTTTCAAGTATTCTGCCCCTGTTTTATATCCTGTTCTGCAGTTCCCCGAGGTTCTTGCTGTGAACATTCCTCTTATTCAGTATCCTCGTGTGCTTAACGCTTCAACAGGCTTACATTATACAGCGGGCTCGTTCATTAAAGCAGGTGCTTACGGCTATAATGTAGAAAGACTTGCAAATATTATCCTCGGTCTTCCTGTAGGTAAGGACACAGATACTCTTCCCCGTCGTCTTACTCACGAGGAGCAGGTGCCCGGCGACAAGAGAACAAAGGTACCTCTTGAAAAAATGAAAAAGAGCTATTATATTATGCGTGGTTGGAAAGACGGTGCACCGACTCTCCGCACACTCAAGAGACTCGGAATCAAGATTCCCGAATGCGCAAAGGAGGTCTATCCTTATGGTAAAGGTTAAAATTTTCGGTGTTATAAGATCAACAACAGGCTTCGGTCTTCTTGAGCTTCAGGCAAAAACCGTCAAAGAGGTTTTTGTAGAAATTTCCCGTAAAATGGAAGAAGGCTATTACGAAGATCTTAAAAAGCAGGAAGAGCGCAAGAACGATCCCAAGCTTAAGTATTGGCCCGAAAGAAATGCTGCACTTAATCCTCACAAGGAGCTTAAATTTGGAGACGCAATTGTTTATGTCAACGGTGAGCGCTGTATGAGAAAAGGCAAGAAGCTCAATGACGGCGACGAGATATGGCTTCTTTCACCTGCTGCAGGCGGATGATATTAAAAAAAGAACGACGAATTCGGACAGAGTTCGTCGTTTTGTCTTATATTCCCTTTCGTGAAAATATATAGTTTTTTCTCGCTTACAGTTTTTATTGTTGACATTTTTTACAACTGTTGGTAAAATTAAAAAGGAAAATATGTAATTTAAGAAAGGAGAAATTTATGTTAGCTGAAACTAAAACAGAAAACAAGTACGGTAAGCTTGTAAAGGTCCTTCAGATATTATCTTTTGCGTTTATGCTCGTTATGGTTCTGCTTTGCGTTGTGTTTATGAAAAAGAACAATATCTCCGTTAAGAATGTTGACGCTCTGACACAGTATCTTACAGGAAGTACACTCACCGTTGCAGCGATAATAACCCTGTTCAGTGTGGTCAAATCCTTTGCTCTGATTTTTCCGCCGGCTGTGCTTTTTGTAATTTCAGGAGTTGTTTTTGATAATATGCTCACTGCAGTAATTGTCAATGCCGTAGCCACGGCTGCAAGTCTCGTTCTGCCGTATTTCCTTGGCAGATTTACAGGTCTTGATATGGTCAATACTCTAAAAAAGCGCTTTAAGGCCATTCAGAAGCTTGATGATTTCGCAGATGAAAACTCGACTGCTGTTGTACTTATCTTTAAAGCGGGCGGTCTTATGCCGTCGGATCTCAGCAGTCTTATTTTTGGTGCGATGGGAATACCCTTCGGAAAGTATTTCCTTGTTTCCAATCTGGGTATGCTAGTACTTAATGTGCTTTGGACTCTTGTAGGCTCAAAGGGAGATCTTACAAATCCGCTGTCATTCCTTTACGCTCTGCCGGCATTGCTTTTTGCTGTTGCCGCATCAGTGTTTATGACAGTAAGAAAAAAGAATAAAATTAAGAAATAAATAAAATCTTGAAACGGAGGAAATCTGATGAAATCCTATGACGTAATCGTAATCGGTGCAGGTAACGGCGGTCTTGCCGCTGCTGCAACCTGTGCAAGAGCAGGTCTTTCAACGCTTCTTCTTGAAAGACACAACATTCCCGGAGGCTCTGCTTCCTCTTTTGTAAGAGGCAGATTTGAATTCGAGCCTTCTCTTCATGAGCTTGCAGGTGTCGGTGCACCTGACAAAAGCGGTCAGATTGAAGATATGTTTATCCGCATGCAGGGTGATGTTGATTGGTGCACCCATAATTCAACCTTCCGACTTGTTGTTCCGGCCAAGGAAGGGGACAAGGATACCTTTATCAACGAAGATGGGGTTGAAGTTGTTGTTGATGCAAGAATGCCCGTCGGATTTGAAAACTTTGCAAGAAAGCTTGACGAGCTTGTTCCTGGGTCCTATGACAGCTGTATGGCAGCCTTTGACCTTTCTGCAAGAATGTTCAAGGCCTTTGCCTGCCTTGATGATCCTAAGAAGCTTACAGGCTCAATCAAGGATCTTCCCGATATTATGAGAATGGTTTCACATACCATTAAGGAAGCCCTTGATGCTCTCGGAATGCCTAAAAAGGCACAGGATATCTTTAACACCTATTGGTGCTATATGGGCTCACCGGCATCACAGTTTGACTTCCTTTACTATATGGCAGTTCTTCACAGCTACGTACAGAACGGTACGGGTATTCCGAAATTAAGAAGCCATGAAATGAGCCTTGCTCTTGATAAGGTTATCCGTGATCACGACGGTGATATCTGGTATAACTCCGAGGTTACAAAGGTTATTATGAAAAACGGCAAGCCGGCAGGCGTTGTTATCAACGGTGAAAAAGAGGTTTACGGTAAATATTTTATCTGTAACTCTTCACCTAATACCGTCTGGAATGATCTTTTTGAGAAAAAGGATATTCCCGAAAAGCAGCTTAAGATGCTTAATTCACGTAAGGTTGCCTGTAGCCTCACAACGGTTTATCTCGGCATGAATAAGACTAAAGAGGAACTCGGCATCAAGGATTATTCCATATTTATTGCTCCTGATTCAGATTCTGATAAGCAGTATGATGCCGCTCAGGGTTACTTCAGCGGTTATTGCATCATAAACTGCCTTAATGAAATCATCCCTGACTGTACTCCCGAGGGAACAAGTCAGCTCTTCCTTACAACAATGACCTTTGGCGACGTTATGAAGGACGTCAAGCCTCAGGATTATAAAAAGTTCAAAACAAAGATTGCAAAGGATATGATTGAAACCTGTGAAAAGGCTCTTAACATCTCCATTATGCCTTATATCGAGGAAATCGAAATTGCGCTTCCTCCCACATTTGCCCGTTACCTCAATACTCCCTGGGGTACTCCTTACGGCTACATGCTTGAAAAGTGGGACAGTATGATTCCCAGAACAGTTCAGTATCTTAAGGATCAGCCGTTTGATAATTTCCTTTTCTGCGGCGCAAGCCAGGAAAGAGGCGACGGCTACGGCTGCGCATATTACACCGGTGAAAAAGCAGGCGGCATTGTCGTAAATGCACTTACGAAGGAGGGCAAATAATTATGGCAGACATTAAATCACTCAAAGCAACAAAATTTTTATCAATGCTTTCCGACCGTCAGGCAAAATTTGAATCAGGAAAAGCAGATCTTCCCACTTTCTCCGATCAGGCAACAGTAATTGCAAAGGCTCTTCATCCGAAGCGTCAGTACCTTAAAATTGAAAAGGTTACCGTAAGAGCAGAGGATTGCAGAAGCTACACCCTTGTTCCTGATACTGAAAAGGGCACAAAGGAGCTTGCATATTTCGGTGCAGGTAAGTATCTTACAGTTTTTGAAACAATCGAGGGTATGCCCATTACAAGAGCTTATTCAATTTCATCCTCACCCAAGGATTCTCTTGAAGGTAAGTATGTGCTTACAATTAAGCTTGTTGAAGGCGGTCTGATGTCACAGTACATCTTTGACACCTGGGAAGAGGGCAGAAGCGTTGAGGTTTCAGCACCTTCGGGTAACTTTGAATATCAGGAGCTCAGAGATGCAAAGAAGGTTATCTGTCTTGCAGGCGGCAGCGGAATAACTCCCTTTGTCTCAATGGCAAATGCCATCGCTGACGGTGACGAAGACTTTGAAATGACTCTTATTTACGGCAGCCGTAATGTTGACAGCATTCTTTTCAAGGATGAGCTTGATGAGCTTGAAAAGAAGAGTGATAAAATCAAGGTAGTTCACGTTTTAAGTGAGCAGAAGACCAAGCTTCCCAAGGGCACAGAAAAGGGATTTATCACCGCAGAGCTTATTAAGAAATACGCTCCTGAAGAGGAGAAGTATTCTATCTTCCTTTGCGGTCCTCAGCAGATGTATGCTTTTGTTGATAAGGAGCTTGAAAAGCTCGGACTTGAAAAGAAATATATCCGTCACGAGATGTTTGGTGAGTTCCATAATCCTTCTGCTCAGCAGGATTATCCCGAGGGTGTTCCCGAAACAGTGAGAATAACCGTTACAATTCAGGATAAGACCTATATCATCAAGGGTTCATCAAATGATTCGGTGATGCAGATTCTTGAAAAGAACGGACTTTCTGCTCCTGCGCGTTGCAGAAGCGGTGAATGCGGCTTCTGTCACTCCCATCTTCTTTCAGGTAAGGTGTATGTACCTAAGGCTCTCGAATACCGCCGTCTTGCAGACTACAAGTTCGGTTGTATCCATCCTTGCTGCTCATTCCCTCTTACTGATCTTGAAATCAATGTCCCTGCGGCAAAATAAAGCTTACGCACCCTGTACGGTCAATCCTTACAGGGTGCATTTTTCTTTCCTTTGAAAAGCTCTTTTATTCCGAGCAGAATAAGTGCTGCTCCGAATAGCTTTCTGAGAATAGTTGTATCAGTTATCGGTAAAAGGAAATAACCCGATATCAGACCCGGAAGGGCGGCAATCAAAAATGAAGGCAGTTGCTTTTTTTCAATAAGTCCCTTTTTACCGTTTCCTATAAGAGCAAAAAGACCGGTTACAATAAAGAAAAGCAGATTTACGCCTTGTGCCTGTTTTTGCTGCATAGATAAGAAGGTGGTAAGATATATTATCAGCACTGCTCCGCCTCCGAAGCCCATTGCACCAAGCAGTCCCGAAATGAAGGAGGAAATGATAACGGGTAAAGTCATATTGCACCTCATTTTAAAAGCATTCTCGCTCCTGCCCAGAGAATGAAAAGAGCAAAGAGCTTTTTAAGTGCTCTGTCGGGAATTTTTGACAGAAGTCGACTTCCTGAGATGCTTCCCGCTATTCCGAAGGGAAGATAAACAAGAGCACTTTTTAAATCAAGATATCCGTTGAAGAAGTAATAAGCGCAGCTTACAAGGCTCATCACAAAGGTTGCACAAAGAGCTGTTGCCTGCGCTTTCTTCTGTGAAAGTCCCTTTCTTTTCATAAAGCTCACAGTCAGAATTCCGCCGCCTGCACCGAAAAGTGAATTGAACAGTCCCGAAATCAGGCTGAGAAGAAAATCGCTTATCTTACCCGTAAGATCTCCCTCCTTACTGAAATGCAGAATGAATATACAATAAAAAGTGAAAAAAAGAAGAAAAATATGTATAAAGGATTAAATTTTCTTTTAAATTATTTGATTTAAGTATTGTAAATATAAAATTTAAGTGGTATAATCTATTCATAAATTTTAGGAGGACTTATTATGATTTGTAAGTTTTGTGGTAATGTAATTGAAGATAATTCCGATTATTGTTTTATCTGCGGACAGAAGGTAGTTTCTGAAGCTCCTGCTTATGCAGCTGAAATTTATTCACAGCAGCCTCAGGGTGCACCTGCACAGCCTGTTTATTCAGCAGCTCCCGAACAGCCTGTATACGCTGCTCCTGCACAGCCTGTTTATGCACCTCCCGTTGTTCCCGAAGCTCCCAAGAGCAAAAAGTGCAAGCTTCGCAAGAAGGCTAAGCAGCCCAAGCTTCCCACCGATCCTTCAGCTCTTTCAATGAAGGAAAAAATTCTCATCGGCTTACTCGCTGCAATTTTCCTTGCAGTTGCAGGTATCATGTGCAAGAATCTCATCGTTGTTGCAATCTGCGTAGCTCTTACAGCAGTTGTAGGTGTTGTTTTCTACAAGAAATATAAGGCAGCTCTTGACGGCGGTTATGAAGAAAAAGCTCTCGACATTCTCAATACAGGTATGATCGGTCTTTGTGTTGGTATGGCTGTTGTTGTAGCTTCACTTGTTTTCAATTTCCTTATCAAATAATTTAAAAATGTAATTTTTCACCCGAAGATCTTTTCTTCGGGTATTTTTTTCGCCTCATTTTTCCGATTATATTTTGCTCACTTTAAGTGCAAATTATAAGTGCGACTTTTTTATTGTCGCGGGGAGGTGGAAAATGAAAAAAATAGTAAAGCCGATCTGTATGATTTTGGTTGCTATGTGCGTGATGCTTATGTCAGGGGTCGTTTACGGCTTTTACGCATTGCCTGATGAGATCAGCTCTTTAAGTGAAGAAAAGCTCGATATGGGATTTTTTTACTCGTGTAGTCTTGATACAAAGGAGAAAACCGTTTCAAAAGCTATTGTTACGGAAGGTGAGTATAAGCTTGATCTTAAGCTTTTTAACACCATTCCGGTCAAAAAGTCGAGCCTTACCGTTAACAGCAGACCTTATGTAGTGCCCTCAGGGGAAATCGTCGGCTTACGGCTTTTCACTAAGGGTGTTATGATTGTAGGCTCGGAAGGCGTACAGACGGATAAGGGTAACATCAATCCGTCAAAGCAGGCAGGTCTTGATAAGGGTGATGTCATAACAAGGCTTGACGGAAAGGTAGTTACCTCATGCGCTCAGGTTGATGCACTTATCAGAGAAAGCGCAGGAAAAGGGCTTGAGCTTGAGTATACAAGAGAGGGCGATAGCAAAAATACCGTTCTTAACCCTGTTTATTGTGTTAACGAAGGCCGTTATAAAGCAGGACTGTGGATAAGAGACAGTGCAGCAGGCATTGGCACAATGACCTTTTACGATAAAGAAAGCGGATTTTTTGCTTGTCTCGGCCACGCTGTATGCGACATTGACACGGGTGAAATTCTCCCTCTTTCCGACGGTGATATAGTCGATGCTTCGATAAACGGCTGCGTAAAAGGAAAGGTCGGCTGTGCAGGAGAGCTTTGCGGCAGCTTCAGAAGTGACAGTGAAGGTACACTTTTTATCAACGATCCGACAGGAGTGTACGGTGTTCTCGATGAAGCTTCCACCGAAGAAAAGGAATTGCCCGTTGCGGCAAAAAGTGAAGTCAGAACAGGCAAGGCACAGATTATTTCCACCGTGGAAGGTGAAAGCAAGGCTTATTACGAAATAGAAATTGAAAAGCTTGACCCTGACGGTAAGGACAGTAAAAATATGATAATTAAAATAACGGATGATAAGCTTGTTGAAAAAACCGGAGGCATCGTTCAGGGAATGAGCGGAAGTCCGATTATTCAGAACGGTTATCTTGTAGGTGCCGTTACTCATGTTTTTGTGAATGATCCTACACGCGGTTACGGGATTTTTGCCGAAACAATGATTGAAAAAGCAGGATAAGACTTGTCAGAAGGAGAAAGCGTGTGAAAGCGGCTTTCTCTTTTTGTTACATAAAATAAGAATTAAAGTGAATACTATAAAAGTATAACGGAATAATTTTTATTGACTTTTAATTGTTATGATAATATAATCTTTTTCTGTAAGGAGTGCTGAAATGCCTTTCGAGCTGATGAGTGCAACAAATGTAAATGCTTCATTTTTTGAACATTTTCTCGGTGCCTTCAATGACTATTTTTACTCTTTTATTCTGATAATATTGCTTCTTTTTTTCGGCATATATTTTACTTTGAAAAGCCGATTTGTTCAGTTTCGCTTTTTCTTTGAACAGCTTCGTTGTGTAGCGGAAAAGCCTGATGACAAAAAGAGCGTATCCTCATTTCAGGCTCTTATGGTTTCAACGGCATCAAGAGTAGGGACGGGTAATATAATCGGTGTTTCAACGGCTCTTTGTCTTGGCGGCTTCGGTTCGGTTTTCTGGATG
>JAZKYQ010000112.1:0-17561 GCA_045612205.1 Acutalibacteraceae bacterium
ATGATAGGCAGAGGTGATATGGGTGTTGAAATCCCCTTCGAAGAGCTTCCTGCTGTTCAGAAGCATGTTATCACAAAATGCCGACTTTTCGGCAGACGAGTAATCACAGCAACAGAAATGCTCGAATCAATGATTATCAATCCCCGTCCTACCAGAGCCGAAATTTCTGACGTTGCAAATGCGGTTTATGACGGAACAAGTGCAATTATGCTTTCAGGTGAAACTGCAGTTGGCAAGCATCCTGTTCTTGCAGTTGAAACAATGTCAAGAATTGCTTATCAGACCGAGAAAAATATGAATTTTGTCAAGCGCTTCAGAGAAACTGATTTTGTTATTCAGAATACAATTGATGCCATTTCTCACGCAACCTGCGGAATGTCAATTGATGTCGGAGCAAAGGCTATGACGGTTTGCTCTCTTTCAGGTAAAACCGTTCGTATGGTTTCCCGTTTCCGCTCCCCTGTTGATATCGTCGGTCTTACCACTAATGAAAAAACCTGGCGCAAGCTTTCACTTTCATGGGGCGTTAAGCCTGTTATGTGTGAAGAGCTTCCCTCAACCGATGTTCTCTTCTATACAGCAAAAAAGCTTACAAAAACCGCACTTAATCTTGATCAGGGCGATACAATTATTATTACCGGTGGTGTTACAATGGGCAAATCAGGTAATACAAATCTGATTAAGATTGAAAATATTTGATTATTGACAAAACAATTTTATTTATATATAATTTTTAATAATAAAAGAAAGGCAGGTGGACAAAATGATGATGAATAGTAATTCTTTGAATCGGAGAGCCGTTTTGTCCGTTTGCGATTGATGTAAAATATCTTTCTTAACTTACAGGCATCTCCGTATACTTTCGGAGGTGCCATTTATATTTTAGGAGCAAAAAATGAAGAAGGTAACAATTATAGGTTGTCCCGGATCGGGTAAAACAACTTTTGCCGAAAAATTAGCAATACGCACAGGCTTACCATTATATTATCTTGACGCAATATGGCATAAACCCGACAAAACTCACATTTCCAGAGAAGATTTTGACGAAAGAATAACTGATATTTTTTCATCAGACAGATGGATTATTGACGGCAATTACAAAAGAACCATTGAAATGAGACTTAAACAATGTGATACTGTTTTTCTCTTTGATTTGCCGACAGAAATCTGTATACAAGGTGCAACTGAACGAATAGGTAAAGGTCGCTATGATTTGCCGTGGATCGAAACGGAACTGGATGCAGAATTCAGACAATTTATTGAAGAGTTTCCGTCAACAACTTTGACGTACATCTATGAGCTTTTGAATAAACACAAAAATGAAAAGCAAATTGTAATCTTTAAAAGCAGAGAAGAAGCGGCTAAATTTATTGAAAATTATTAAAAGTTAATATCAATTATATTAGATCATAAGTAGCAAAAAACGAACTGTTCAATGGCAGTTCGTTTTTTATTACTTAAATTAACAAAAAAGAGACTGCTCTCTCAAGCAATCTCTTTTAACTGGTCCGAGTGACAGGACTTGAACCTGCGGCCTCTTGACCCCCAGTCAAGCGCGCTACCAAGCTGCGCCACACCCGGATGTTTTCGTCTGTTTTCTGACGACTTTGATATTATATACATTATAGTAAAAAAAGTCAATACCTTTTTTGAAAGTTTTTTCAAAAAAATTCTTTTTATTTTTGTATGTCAATTTTTAAAGCTTTTTCTGACATTTTTATCAATAATGTGACCTTCATTTCATCTTAACGTATTGAAAATAAAGATAACTATTGCTATAATTTATAAAAAAGCAAAGAAGATGATACGATGAAGAATATTTTCACTTCAAAAAATGTCAGAATAATGATAATTGCTCTTGTTATTGCATCAGTAGCTCTTTCAGGTTATTATTGCTTCAATGAGTATACCTATCAGAAAATAGCTGACTGTGTTGCAGAAGGTAATTACAGTCTTGCTGAAAACTATATTGAAACAATCTCACCTAATTACAGGGATCTGCGAAAAATTAAAAATCTGATATCAATAATTAGCAATACAGAAATCGGAACAGTCAACGACAAGGAACGAGCTTTTTCACGCTTAGAGAGTTTAAAAGGCTTTGAAGACGAGGATGTCAATCAGGTTTATAACACATTTTTATTCTCGCTGTATAAAGAAATTTCAATAAATGCCTCTGTTGAATCAAATAATGGCTCCACTCCCCTTCCGATTGCAAATCACACTGAAGCTTATTCTGTAACAGCAAGCGAAGCTACATCTGAATATCAAACTGAATTTATCACAGAACCGTCAACTGAAGAAGTTTCTAAAGTGACCGAGACAATTATTCTGACTGCTGCACAAACCACAACTTATACTCAAACAACCACAGAACAATATGTATCGTCGACTACAATAGCTTATACAACAACTCAGCCGACAACAAAAGAAACAACATCCCCGGCTTATTCTTCGGGAATTGTATATTATGTAGAAAGCGGAGAGGTTTATCATCTTACCGCTGATTGCAGGACACTTGCAAGGTCAAGCAATATTTTAAGCGGTCCGATCCCCGAAGGAAGACGTGCCTGTAAAGTATGCGGTTAATAGGTTAATAAGTAACACCCCATCGACTTGAATGCCGATGGGGTTAATTTTATCCGATTGAGCAATTACATCAACTTAAGATAAAGCTCCTTGATTTCTTCAACGCTTGTATCTCTGGGGTTGCCGGGACGGCAAGCATCATCAAACGCTGACTGTGAAAGGAAATCAAGATCTTCTGCTTTAACGATATCTTTGAGGTCAGCAGGAATGCCAACATCGATTGAAAGCTGCTTAACAGCGTCAATTGCAGCCTTTCTTGCATCTTCAAGGCTCATAGCATCAACACCTTCAACACCCATTGCTTTTGCGATTTCTCTATATTTTTCGCCTGTTTCGGGAGCGTTATATTCCATAACTGTAGGAAGGATGATTGCGTTGGCAACGCCGTGTGCTGTGTCGTAAAGAGCACCGAGAGGATGAGCCATTGAATGAACGATACCAAGGCCAACATTTGAGAAGCCCATACCTGCAACATACTGACCGAGTGCCATACCTTCTCTGCCTTCATCAGTGTTTTCAACTGCTCCTCTGAGGCTTCTTGCAATGATTTCGATTGCCTTAATGTGGAACATATCACTAAGCTCCCAGGCGCCCTTTGTGATATATCCTTCAATAGCATGAGTAAGAGCATCCATACCGGTAGCCGCTGTAAGTCCCTTGGGCATTGAAGCCATCATATCAGGATCAACAACCGCAACAACAGGAATGTCATGCACGTCAACACAAACCATTTTTCTGTTGTTTTCAGCGTCTGTAATAACATAGTTGATTGTAACCTCTGCAGCTGTACCGGCTGTTGTGGGAACAGCGATGATAGGAGTACACTTGTTCTTTGTAGGTGCAACACCCTCAAGAGAACGAACGTCAGCAAATTCAGGATTTTCGATAATGATACCGATTGCCTTTGCTGTGTCCATTGAAGAACCGCCACCGATTGCTACGATGCAATCAGCACCACTTGCCTTGAAAGCTTCAACGCCTGTCTGCACGTTTTCGATTGTGGGATTGGGCTTAATGTTTGAATAAATTTCATAAGCGATGTCTGCGCCGTCAAGAATATCTGTTACCTTCTTTGTAACACCAAACTTAATAAGATCGGGGTCAGAACATACGAATGCTTTCTTGAAAGCTCTTGCTTTGATTTCGGTTGCAATTTCATTAATTGCACCTTTGCCGTGGTATGATGTTTCGTTAAGTACAAATCTGTTTGCCATAAATTTTCTCCTTAAAATTAATTGAGGAATTCCTCTTTATATATTTTACACTATGCACCACCAACAGGTCAACAGTTAATTCATACAAAAAACACACAGCTCTTCTGTTGAAAAAAACTGTGTGTTGTTATTAAATTGTTAAGCGAAACAGATATAGCTTTAAAAATAGCTGACTTTAATTCTCTTGCCCATCTTTTTCAAACAAGCCGAAAGCTCCTCGACAAGATTCATTTTTATACTGAAATTTATAGGGAGCTCCGGATTCTGATGAGCAGGATTGATAGCTCTTCCGACATAGAAATTTATATCTGTAGCCTCTTCAAAAAGCAGTCGGCAAATCAGCGAAGCACCGTCACGTTTGAAGCTCCACTGCTCGTAGTGCTCGTTATCACCAAGATAATCTTTTGCATATTCAAGCACCTTGTTAACAGTAATAACACCTTCGGTCACCAAATCAACACCGTCAATTTCCGCAATCGGAGGAACATCACTTTTCTCAAAAGAAAGTGTAGCTTTAAGCTCCTTGCCGAGATACTTGGCGGCAATTGATGAAGTTGTACCGCCACAGATAATATGCTTTCCCTCCTTGGAGAAGAACAGTGACATCATTCTGTCAGCATCATCTCTGTTTGACGGAGGTCCGAAAAGCATATTCATCGGCTCTCTTTTTCTTATTCTGATAACACATGCGGTTGCATCATCTCCGGGTTTATAACCATAAAGCTTGTTACATTCATCAACAAGCATGGTTGACAATGTTTTTGCCGTATAGCCTGCAGGAGCGAGAGTTTCAATAAAATCAATTATATCTTCACGCTTCCAACCGAAATTATAAACCATTCCTATACCTGCGTGAGGACAACCGTCACTCATTGCAACAAAAATGTCACCCTCCTGAAGCTTTATAACTGATCTGAATATCTTCTTCCCGTCTATATTCATCTCAGTTTTAGGATAATCGAAATTAACGTAATCACGGATTATAATAACGTGAGGATTATCATATTGAATTATCTCAGCAGTATCATTGTTTTTTAAATGAATTATTGTAAAAGTGGAATAAGCAACTCCTCTTAAAGAGCAAACCGGAAGTGTTGCAGCTATGGTAGAAACGCACTCCTCCAAAGGGAGTCCTTCAGCCATCATTGTTGAAATAATCTTTGAAGTAAGCGTTGATAAAATGCTTGCTTTAACACCGCTTCCGAGCCCGTCTGCAAGAACAATAACCGTTGAGTTCTCATTTTCTTCGACAATATCAACATGATCACCGCAAAGCTCTTCGCCAAAATGATTTATACTTTTATATCCGATATCTGCACATAAATCATTCATCTGTTATCGACTCCTTAAGCTTTGCAAGGGCAATTTTTGTCTCCGCCGCTGTTTCACCGAGAAGAGAAGCAATTTCCTGAACAATTCTCATCTGCTTGTCAACAACCTTATCGGCAACCTCTATTGTTTTACGGCTGATATTTTCTTTTCGTTCGCGTTCGTATTCCTCATCAGTGACATCGCGCATTATACCGACAAGAAGATGTGTATCCTTGTCATAAACAACAGTCTGTTCAATATATCGTTTATATTCTGCAAGATAAACACGCTGATCCCTTACATTTCTTCCGCTGGTAAGTACATTCATAAATACGGTAGGGTCAAGTATTCTTATGACCTGATCACCAAGAACATCGGACGCTGAACGAATATTCATAATTTTTCTTGCCGCTTCATTGATTTGCTGCACCTCAAGATTCTCATTAAGTACAATCAGTCCGTTCGGTGTATTTTTAACTATAGTATCGGAAAAGCTTTCAGCCTTATCCTTAAGGAAAGGAAGGCACATTGAAATTTCAGCCTTTCCGTGACAAATGGCAATAGCTTTTTCTCTGCAGGTATTGTAACCGCAAGAACCGCAATTTAGTTCATCCGAAGGCTTGAATTTACCCATCTGTCTGAGAGCAGAATTAATTTCAATTTCGGAAGGCTGAGTATATTTTGAATCAATATATACTATGTTCTTTTTAAGTTCAGGAGAATCAAGCTGATTAACCTTGAAATCCTTTTCACCTGCATAGGAGGCTACTTCAATATAGTCCTTAATTGTTGATGTATGGTGATACTTTTCAATAACAGGACCACCAACACAGCTTCCCGAGCAAGAAGACATTTCAATAAAGCACTTATGAATTTTTCCGTTTTCAATGTCTTTTAAAACAGATATACAGTTTTCAACACCGTCAATTGCAACATAAGTGTATCCGCTGATTTCATTCATTGTTTTAAGAATACCGCCGGTCGTCGGGAAAAATCGTGCACGGCTGTAGATTTCATTATCATCTTCAGCTACAAGCTCAATATTTTCTTCCTTCATCCACTCAGTCAGCTCTTCAAAGGTAAGCACAGCATCAACAATGCCCTTATAATGTTCAGCCTCATCCTTTTTAGCCACACAAGGACCTACAAAAACAGTTTTGGCATCAGGATATCTCTTTTTTATATCTATACAATGAGCCTGCATTGGTGAAATAACATCAGCAAGATACTCAAGGCAAGCCGGATATTGTTTTTGTATCAGAAGATTTATTGAGTGACAGCAAGAGGAAATAACAACATCTCTGTCTTCCTCTGCAAGCATTCTTTCGTATTCGTTTTTAACTATAGTTGCACCAATTGCAGTTTCTTCAACATCGAAAAAGCCCATTTTTTTAAGAGCTTTTCTCATTGCGTTGATTCCGACTCCGTCATAATTTGAAATAAAGGACGGAGCCAGTGAAACTATTACAGGGTCACCGCCTTGAATGAAAACCTTTACCTTTTCGGTTTCATCAACAATCTGCTTTGCATTCTGAGGACAGACAACGAAGCACTGACCGCAAAGTATGCATTCATCGTCGATAATATGAGCCTGATTACCGGAAAAACGAATCGCCTTTACAGGACAATGTCTGATACATTTATAACAGTTTTTACAATTTGATTTTTTTAAAGTAAGACAGTTGGACAAATCACTCATCCCCTCTCTTTTATAACATCAAGAACATTTTCTTTGAAAAACTCTTTAAAATTTTCCTTTGTAACTCCTGTATGCACTTCATCATCAACCTGCACTGTTACACCTACACGGTTACATTTGCCCGTGCAAAAGCTACCTGCAAGAGTTACTTCATCTTCAAGCTTATATTCAGTGACAGCATTTTGTATAAGCTCAACAATTTCAGGTGAACCTTTTATATGGCATGAACTGCCTACACAAATCTGAATGATCATTTTTTCACCCTCGTTAAAATTTATTCATCAGCCTGCAGGCCAACCGAAGCTTCTTCCGCCCATAAAGTGGAAGTGGATATGATGAACTGTCTGGCCACCGTCTTCACCGCAATTGTTTACAATGCGGTAACCCTTATCAAGTCCAAGTTCTTTGCCAAGCTTTGCAGCAACTTCAAAAATATGAGCAATTACAGCGCTGTTTTCCTCCGTAATTTCAGCGCAGGAAGAGATATGCTCCTTGGGTATAATGAGAATGTGAATGGGAGCCTGAGGCTCAAGGTCATAAAAAGCTAAAATCTTATCGTCTTCATAAGCTTTATTTGAGGGGATCTCCCCTGCTACGATTTTACAAAAAATGCAATCCATAATTATTCTCCTTTTTGTTTTTTATTTTGTTTTATTTGCTTAGAAATCTTGATGATAACCAAAATACCCGCTATCCAAACAATCGTAAAAACAATTTTTGTAACAGTGTCCTCGAAATATGTGAAATAAATAGCGGACATTACATCGTAATCACAGGTAGGAATAATCTCTTTTTCAATGTATTCACGGTCCTCTTCGTAATTATCCATAAAGAATACAAGAGAATACTGCTTTTCATTAATTTTATATTGATATTCCATACTTGCAAAATATGCTCCGTCTTTTCTGTGGCAGTGCCTTTTTCACCTGCTACATATAAAAGGTCTTTAGATACAAGCATTTTTTTTACCGTTAACCGTTATCTCATCTGATTTTTCAGATATACGACCATTCTCGTACATTTTCTGATATGTAACTCTTTTTGAAACGTCCACACCCTTATAGGTGTCATCTAACCAGAAGCTATAAGTAAGTCCAACACATAAAAGCATTTCAATACCCAGCTCTTCATTGTACCAATATCCACCAAGTCCTTTTTCATTAGCCCACTGCTTGTCTTCAATAAAGCCGTCAGGAATGTTCATACTGAAGCCTTTTCTTTTAAAAGGCTCCGCCGCAAACGCAGATACAGTAAGGGTTGATATTATAATGAAAATTGCTGATAAAACTGAGATTGTTTTTTTCATGCTTTCCACCTCGGAAAATCACCTTCATAAAGAAGGTGATTTTTTATTTAACCAAGCATTGCTGTAAGAATTTCTTCTGCCTTCTTGAGTGCCTCGGGAAGTGCATTTACATCCTTTGCACCTGCCATTGCGCTGTCAGGCTTACCGCCGCCTGAACCACCTGCAAGCTTCGCAACTTCTCTTGCGAGGTTACCTGCGTGAGCGCCTGCTGAAACAGCATCCTTACCGCAGCAAGTACAAATGTTACCTGTGCCCTTTGCCTTCTGAACGCCACCGATGATACCAACATAATTGTCACCCTTGCTCTTTACAAGGTCACACATCTTACGAAGCTCGTCTACTGTTGTGTCTTCAAGGAAAGCTGTAACAAGCATTACATCGCCTACCTTAACTGCATTTGAAAGCATTGATTCTGTCTTGATATTTGCAAGTACACCTGAAAGCTTTTCAATTTCCTTTTCTTTAGCCTTAAGGTCAGCCATAACAGCATTAGCCTTAACTGCAAGGTCATTTGCATTTGCAACCTTCATTGCCGCTGCAGCATCACTGATAAGTGAAAGCTTTGAGTCAATGTACTTCATCACATTTTTGCCTGTAACGGCTTCAATACGTCTTACGCCTGCTGCAACTGATGATTCATTAACAATCTTGAAAAGACCGATTTTACCGGTATTTTCAGCGTGTGTACCGCCGCAAAGCTCGGTTGAGAAATCACCGACCTTAACAACTCTAACGACATCGCCGTACTTTTCACCAAAGAGAGCCATAGCGCCCATTGCTTTTGCTTCTTCGATGGGCATTTCTCTCACGTCAACATCAATTGCAGAAAGAATGATATCATTAACCTTTTCTTCAACAAGGCTGATTTCTTCCTGTGTCATAGCGGCAAAATGAACGAAGTCAAAACGGCATACATCCTTATCAACAAGCTGACCTGCCTGCTCAACATGCGAGCCGAGAACCTCTCTGAGAGCCGCCTGAAGAAGGTGAGCAGAGGTATGATTTCTAACTGTTGCCTGACGAGCCTTTTCACAGTAAGAGGTTACTGCGCTGTCCCCTATCTTGATTGCATCACCTGTAAGAGTACCGTGGTGAAGAATTACACCGTCAGCATCCTTGGTTGTCTTTGTAACTTCAAAATTGCTTTCACCGATTGTGATAACACCGCAGTCACCTACCTGACCGCCACTTTCGGCATAGAAGGAAGTTTTATCAAGAACAAGTGTTGCATCTGCACCGTCTTCAATGATTTCAGCTCTTTCACCGTCAGTGACTATTGCAAGAACCTTTGCTTCGGTGTTGTTTTCGGTGTAACCTGTGAACATAGTTGCAGGAAGATCCTTAAATGAAACGCCTGAATTTCTCCAGTCAGAGTCAGCGGCATCACGCTTTGCGCTCTTAGCAAGCATTCTTGCTTCCTGAACAAGCTCTCTGAACTTTTCTTCGTCAACTGTGAGCTTGTTTTCCTCTGCAATTTCTTTTGTAAGGTCGATGGGGAAGCCGTAGGTATCCTGAAGCTTGAATGCATCCTCGCCTGAAAGAACACCGTTTTCAGCCTTTGCCATCATTTCGTTAAGAAGGCCGAGACCTGAGTCAATTGTCTTATAAAAGCTGTCTTCTTCCATTGAGATAACCTTTTTGATATAATCCTTCTTTTCAACAAGGTTGGGATATGCGTTTGCGTTTTCAGCAATTACTGTATCGCAAACCTCTGCGAGGAAGGGTCTGTCAATACCTATAAGTCTGCCGTGTCTTGCAGCACGACGGAGAAGACGTCTTAAAACATAGCCTCTGCCGCTGTTTGAAGGAAGGACACCGTCGCCCACCATGAAGGTTGTACTTCTGATATGGTCAGTGATAACACGAAGGGAAATATCCTTGTTAGCATCGTCGTGGTAGTTAATACCTGCAATGCCGATGATGTGCTTCATAATGTTCTGCACTGTGTCAACCTCAAAGAGATTATCAACATCCTGCATTACACAAGCAAGTCTTTCAAGACCCATACCTGTATCGATATTGGGATTAGCAAGTCGTGTATAGTTGTTATTACCGTCGTTTTCAAACTGTGTGGAAACAAGGTTCCACACTTCGATGAATCTGTCACAGTCACAACCCACCTTACAGTCAGGACTGCCGCAGCCCTTCTCGGGACCTCTGTCAAAGTAAATTTCTGAGCAAGGACCGCAGGGGCCTGCACCGTGCTCCCAGAAGTTATCAGCCTTACCGAAGCGCACCATATGTGAAGGATCAACGCCTACTTCCTTTGTCCAGATATCGAAAGCTTCATCGTCCTCAAGGTAAACGCTTACATAAAGAAGCTCTTCGGGGATTTCAAGAACCTTTGTGAAGAATTCCCAAGCCCAGGCTGTTGCTTCTCTCTTGAAATAATCACCGAAGGAGAAGTTACCGAGCATTTCAAAGTATGTGCCGTGACGTGCTGTTTTACCAACATTTTCAATATCAGGTGTACGGATACACTTCTGACAGGTTGTAACTCTGTTACGGGGAGGTGTAACCTCACCTGTGAAGTATTTTTTCATCGGAGTCATACCTGCGTTGATAAGAAGGATACTCTTATCTCCCTGAGGTACAAGTGAAAAGCTTGGAAGTCTTAAATGATCCTTGCTTTCAAAGAATGAGAGATATTTCTCTCTGATTTCGTTCAAACCCATCCACTGCATAGTTAAAACTTTCCTTTCATAATTGAAGTTTAAATAAGAATTTTTTGATAAGATACCGAGAAAACAAAAAAATCCCGTCCCGAAAAATCAGGACGAGACAAGCTCGCGGTACCACCCGAATTGCACAAAAGTGCCACTCTTGACCTTTAACGCAGGTTAAACGGTTACCCTTTCGGGAACAGCTCAAAAAGTAGCGGCAACATTCCTATCCTTATGATGCTCACAGCCAGGACATCACTCTCTGAAAAGGCTTTCAAATGTGCTTCTTTTATCATAGCTTTTAAGAAATATTAACGAGATAATTTTACTATATTCCCCTATGTTTGTCAAGGATTTTTCAATGATAAATCTATAAGAAAAGGGAACGTTTTTTTACGCTCCCTTTATTATATCAATTATTTGATACGCTTCATAGGCTCATCAACCGAAAAGCTGTAAACATTATCAAAGTCGTACATAGAACAAACATCAAAAGTCTTTGCAGAATTGTTGAACACAACACTCCAGATGGTTGAACACATAAAGCCGTGAAGCTCAGTATTTTCAATGTGAGTTGCATCAAGAATATCCATTGCTTCAGCTTCTGTAACGATGTAATTCTTTTCAGCAAGCATTGTATTTGCGATTTCGTATCTGTCGTGACCTTCTCCGTGGGGATCATCAACACCTTCTGAAAGCCAGAAGTTAGTTGCAACAAGTGTACCGGTTTCGTCAGGACGGATAACTGTTGTTTCACCGTTTACGTATTCGATAACGGCTGTGTCACCATTGGCATCTGCTACCTGATAATGATATGTACAGCCTACACCGAGAAGATCGTGCATATCGTATTTGTTGAAAATTTCAATAGCTTCATCAACTGTTGCGGCTTTATCAAGCACATTACGGATGATAGCAGTTGTTGTAATATCTTTTTTGTCGGTCTGCTGGAAGGTTTCGGGTGTTTCAAGCTCAAGAACACCGACAGAAAGGCCCATTTCATTCATTCCGTCAACAGGAATGTAAGGTGCAATGAGAGTCAGTAATGAAGAGAGCAATGAATCAGGCTTGTAATCTTCCGTGTAGCCAAGGAAGTAAAGAGAAACTGTCGAAACACTTGCATAGCCGTCTTCAGGATCAGTCCATACAGTAACAGACGGTGAATCCATATAATCGTAATTACGTGCAAAGATTGCATCGCCTGCAGGAGTCTTAGCGTTAAATGTTGTGCAACCGAAGCTTTCAAATGTCCCGAAAAGCTTCTTAATGGTATCAGAAACAAGCTTTCCGTCAATATCGACATAAAGACCGAGTTCGGCAATAGCCTCTTTATCTTCGGGATTGAGCTGCAGGAAGATATCAGCTACAGAATAAAGTATAAGACCGACTGTTGTTGAGTTTCCTGTTTTACTCTCAAGAAGAGTGTCAAGATCATAGTCATAAGTATAATTCATCAAATAGTAATTATCAGAAACTTTTTCAAGCGATTCAAGAGAATTTAACTGATCTCCCCACATTCCTGTGGATGAACTGAAAACACCAAGAATGAAAGACAAAATGAACGAAACAAGTTTTGTAAAAAGCTGAGTAACTGCAACCATAAAAAATACCTCTTAATTTGAATTTCATTAAACACATTATAACAGATAAAACAATTGTTGTAAATAAAACAAGGAAATTTAACAATTTTAAATTCTTAATAACAAATAAATCCGCCTTCGCTGGAAGACGGATTTCTGGTGAGGATGAGTGGGCTCGAACCACCGACCCCCTGCATGTCAAGCAGATACTCTGACCAACTGAGCTACACCCTCAAAGCTCATATATAATAGCATAACCTCTCCCCTTTGTCAAGAGAAATTATGCCATTAAAGGCTTAAAAATTAATTACTCCGAGATGTTCAAGTAAAATCTTAGCTCCCATAAGAATAAGAATTATGCCGCCTGCAAGCTCTGCCTTACTCTTGAATTTTGCGCCGAAAACATTGCCGATTTTAATACCTACGCAAGAAAGAGTGAAGGTAATCACACCGATAAAAGCAACGGCAGCAGTAATATTTACATCAGGTAAAAGCGCAAAGGTAATACCTACTGCAAGAGCGTCAATGCTTGTGGCAACAGCCATAACGAACATTGTTTTAACCGAAAATGATGCATCTGAGTTATCCTCACAGTCACAATCATCCTTCTCAAAGGCTTCCTTAATCATATTGATACCTATAATGCCGAGAAGCACAAAAGCAACCCAGTGATCGATCGGTGTTATGTAGCTTTCAAAGGTTGAGCCCAGGAGATATCCGATAAGCGGCATAAGACCCTGAAAACCGCCAAACCACAAGCCTGTAATAAGCATATGCTTTTTCTCAAGCTTATAAACAGAAAGTCCCTTACATACCGCAACGGCAAAGGCGTCCATTGAAAGACCTACTGCAATGATAAAAAGTTCTAATAATCCCATTTTGAATCCTCCGTTTATTTGAATTTCCGGACAAATAAAAAGAGACCTATCTGCCCGGCAGATAAGTCTCGTCATTTAAGGCAATACCAGGATTAACTCCAGTGTGTTGGTACTGTCACACATATTGTGCTGACTACTCCCTTATTTCGTGGTGTATTATAACAGAAAACTATGCTGTTGTCAACACATAATTTTATCATAACATATATTTTTCTTTACCCTTTGAGGTAAGATAATAAATACAGTCAAATCCGCAGTTTCTGATAAATTCAACCGCCTTATCAAAGGCAAAGTCAATTGATTCAGTGTTATGCGAATCGGATGTAAGAGTGATTTTGCCGCCTTTTTCACATATATAACGAAGAATAAATTCGGCAGGATAAGGCTCTTTTTTGCCTACTCGGTACATTGCACCTGTGTTAACCTCAAAAAGTATGTCATGCTTTATTTCGAGGATTCTGTCAACCGCTTCAAAAACAATTTTTCTGTATTCACAGTCACTTTCGTCAAAAAGCGGAGCATCGACATTGAACTTTGTTATAAGGTCAATGTGACCGACAACGTCAACATCTGTGCTTGTGATAAAATCGGCAAGTGCATTATAATACCATCTGCTCATTTCATTGAACGAGCCGTCAAAAAGCTCATCAACTGCATTTTGCAGATGCTCAGCGGTATAGTCGATGTCGAAATATACGCCGTCCTTCTCAAATTGATGTACGGAACCGATTGCATATTCGAAATCGTCAGGATTTATACCTTCATAATCTTTATCGAGCTCGATTCCGCAAAGAATATCAATTTTATCGGCATACTCTTTTTTTAAGGAGATTATTTCATCGAAATAATGCTTCGTTTTCTCGGGTGTCATTGTCCATACATTTTCATTTTTCATCGGACTGTGACCTGAAAAGCCGAGACTTACAAAGCCTTTTTCAATTGCGGCTTCAATCATTTCTCTTGCGGAATTTTTTCCGTCGCAATAGGTTGTATGTGTATGACAATTGGATTTAAACATAAATTATCACCTGCACAAAACAATCCCTGCTTTTCACAGGGATTGTAGTTTTATTTTATGATTTGTTATGAGGCTTCTTGCTTATAGTCATATTATACTTGTAATTGAGTTTTTCTATAAAGCTCATCTTGTAATCAAATTTACGCTCTTCTACTCTGTCATAAAGAGGTGTTTCAAGCTTGATAAATGAACCGTCACGGCTCTGAGTTGCAGCAAGAATAATAAGATCCTTATCCTTGGGAAGAATTACAGCTTCAGCATTTTCAATATTAAGCTCATACATAAAGAAGTAAAGCTGTGCTGCAGCATTGTCACTCTTGAGTGAGTGAGTATGAGTGCATTCCCAAGCAAGCTTATCGGTCTTGATTTTTGCTGTTTCACCAAGATCATAAAGATCCCATCTGCCTATTCTGTCATTGATTGACTGAACAGGAATAGAAACATATTCATCACCGACTCTGAACTCGAACTTCTTGTCACCGTTAAGGCTTGCAGCAACAATGTAAAGCTTCTTACCGTAAACAGGAAGCTTCTGACCGTCAGCAACAAGAGCGTTATAAGCACCTTCAGTTGTTTCACCTGTTTTGAATCTGATACCTGAGCAAACGATTTCCTTCGGGAAAATTTCACCGGGAAGAGAAACCTTGATACCGGGAATAATTGTACTGTCTCTGTTAGTATTGAACGTTACGACACTCTTATTGTAAGGAAGGTCAACAACATCATACTTGGTAGGCTCAGAAACTGTTGCATCTGCAAGCTTAACAGCAAAAGTACGAATCTGATAGGGATCCATATCAAATACAAGCTTTCCGTCAACAACCTTTGCCTCGCCGATTTCTTCTTCGTAAGCATTGCATTCACGAGCAGAAACAATGCCCTTACCGAGCTTGATTTCAGCATCATTGATAACCTTACAAGAAGCTTCATTGACACGGATAATAATCTCATCGCTGTCTTCAGCCTTCTTGATGGCTCTGATAATAACATCTTCAGTATTGATTGAACCGAATGAATATTCATCAGTAAGGATGCCGTTGTGCTTATCGCAAACGAAAGCTGTTACAGGCTGATTGAAGAACCTTGCACCAAGCTGTGTGCCGTTTGAATAATCACCGATGTGTGAATATATAGCATAAGAATATCTATTAAGACCGAAGTCAAGCATACCCTGAACGCTGTCGTGTCTGTAGTATTTCTTGGGTGAATGAAGAACTGTAAGACGAAGGGTTCTGTTATCCTTCTTCATCCAGGCATATTTACAGTCGCTGAAGATTGAAACGCCGAAGTTTTCGGATTTATCAGTAAGATCAGCCCACTTCTGAGCAGGTACGCTGTAAAGATTCTTTGTTGCAGTGCCACGCTTGATAGCACCAAGGCCAAGGTCATAGGTTGCGTTTTCATTGACAGCATTTAACACAAAGCCGTTATGTAAAGCCTTTTTGAATTCACGCCATTCAATTTCATTATAAACACTCACCCAAGGACAACCTGCAACAAGTGAAACATAATAAGTGAATGTTGATTTTCCGGCCTTCTGAACAACCTTGAGAGTTACTCTTGCAGGACCCTTTTCATAAACTGTGCATACACCGTTTTTAGCGTATTCCCAAGGAAGCTTATTGATTTCCTTATATCTGAGCTCCCATGCGGCATATTCATCTGCACCCTTATAGTTATTAAGCTCGAATCTGATAGGCTTGTTGAGAATTTCACTGTCATTCATTGTCTTATCGATGATTGAACAGATGTCACCGTTATCATCTACTGAAACAATGTACTTGAAGTTTTCAATGTTCTTTGTGCCGACACGGATGCCTGTGTTAAGCTTACAGGGCTCCTTGCTGTAAAGAACATCGATTACCTTGTAGCCCATTGCAGGAACAAGAGCCGCAACAGTAATCTTCATCTTCTTTTTGTAAATATCATTTACCTGAGCAGGGATTTCTCTTCCGTCCTTATCAAAAGCTCTCACATACTCATATCCGTCAATAGCAGGAAGCTCAAAATCTGCTGCAGCAAAGCGACTGTGTTCAACACTGTTACCGAGAACTACTGCCACGCCCTTTACCCAGGAGGTGTCAAGAAGCTTGATGATTTCCGCACTTGAGGATTCATAAACATTTGTAAGCTGATTAGCACTGAGAATATAATCATTCCATGAACGCTGATATACACGCTGAACAGACGTACCTGTGATGTCGTCATGGAATGTATGAGCAATTGTACGCTTCCAACCGAGATCAAGCTCACTCTTGGGATAATCCGACTTTGTAAGAGCGCAAGCTGTAACCGCTGCTCTTTCAGCCATGTCAGCAATTTCTTCGTTTTTTCTGTTACATCTCTTACTGAAAGCGCGTGAAATGTACGAGCCGACGCCATGATCAGTCATAACAAGCTCATTGTTCCATATAGGAAGATGTGACATATCGTCTTCATCAAGCTTAGCCATATCCTCAAAGAATTCTGTGGGTGTTGCAGAAAGAACCTTGATGTCTTTATCATTGTTAGCAGCAAGCTCATCACAAACAGTCTTAACTGATTCTTCCTTCGGAGCACCACCGACATCACCTACACCGTGATAAGCAAAGGTCCAGGGAAGATTATATTTTTCAATATTGTTGTTAAGCTTTTCTGTGAGCTCTTTATTATCTCTTACATTCTTAAAAACTGTGCAATATGATTTAGCATCAATAGAAGCGAAAGCCGCATTACCGTCAACACCGTACCAAAGTCCGATATCAAAAGGTCTGCCGAAAGCACCGCCCCAGGTAAGCTTCTGAGTTGAAAAGCCCTTAAGACCGGAGTGATTGATAATTGAAGGTAATGCCCAACCGAAACCAAAGCAGTCAGGAAGGAAGATGTCATTACTCTTCATACCGAATTTTTTCTCAAAATATCTGTTACCGTAAAGGATATTACGGAAAAGGCTTTCAGGAGACGGTACGTTTACATCACCGTTTTCATAAGCACTACCGGTTACATTCCACTTGCCCTGCTTTACATATTCCTTTACCTTTTCAAATTCTTCGGGATAGTATTCTTCGAAAAGCTCATATCTGTAAGCACCCTCAAAATTGAAACGATAATCAGGATACTTTTCAAAAAGCTTGAAGTTATCGTAAAGAGTGTCTTTAAGACATACATTGATTACATGCTCAAAATCCCAGTTCCATACTGTATCAAGGTGAGCTGTTGCAATCGTATAAATTTTCTTATCCTTAAATTCCATAATGCACCTCGTTTTTAAAGTGTTATTATTACATACATCGGTATGATATCATAAAGAATTATATTTTTCAA
>JAZKYQ010000113.1:0-3658 GCA_045612205.1 Acutalibacteraceae bacterium
GCTTTCACAAATTCTGAGAAGGTTGTCACCGGTAACGCCTGTCTTCTTTTCAGCCATAAGGAAGTACTTATGGAACTGTCCTTCCTGAATGCCGTAGTAACGTCTGGCCTGCTGCTTAGCACGAAGCTGGAGACCATATTCAGAATTCTTTTTGCGGCTCTGACCATGCTGGCCGGGAGCATAAGAACGACGCTCAAAAGCACATTTGCCTGTGTAGCATCTGTCGCCCTTTAAAAAGAGCTTCTTACCCTCGCGGCGGCACATCTTACATACCGCACCTGTATATCTTGCCATACGTTTGTACCTCCGTTATACGCGTCTTCTTTTCGGGGGACGGCAGCCGTTGTGAGGAATGGGAGTAACGTCTTTGATCATTGTTACTTCAAGACCTGCTGTCTGTAAAGCTCTGATTGCAGCTTCACGACCGGCACCGGGTCCCTTAACATATACTTCAACAGTCTTCATGCCGTGTTCAATTGCAGCCTTAGCAGCTGTTTCAGCAGCTGTCTGTGCAGCAAAGGGAGTGGATTTTCTTGAGCCTCTAAAGCCCATTTCACCGGCACTAGCCCATGACACGGCGTTACCCTGCATATCAGTAATGGTAACGATTGTGTTGTTGAAGGTGGATTGGATATGGGCGGCACCGCGGTCAATATTCTTGCGCTCACGGCGACGACGAATTGTGGTAGCCTTCTTAGCAACCTTTGCCATAATGGTATCCTCCTTAAGGTTTATTTCTTCTTATTTGCAATTGTCTTCTTGGGACCCTTACGTGTACGAGCGTTTGTCTTTGAACGCTGACCTCTTACGGGAAGGCCCTTTCTGTGGCGAACGCCACGATAGCAACCAATTTCAATAAGTCTCTTGATATCAAATGCTGTTTCTCTTCTGAGGTCACCCTCTACAGTGATGTTGTTGTTAATATAATTGCTAAGCTTTGAAACTTCATCTTCTGTGAGATCCTTAACTCTTGTGTCAGGATTGATGCCTGTTGCAGCAATGATATCTGTTGCGGTTTTACGACCAATACCAAAGATGTAAGTAAGAGCGATTTCAACTCTCTTGTCTCTGGGAAGGTCAACACCTGAAATACGAGCCATTTTTTACGCCTCCTTATTTACCGGCGTCAGATTAGCCCTGACGCTGCTTGTGTTTGGGATTTTCGCAGATAACCATAATCTTGCCTTTACGCTTGATTACCTTGCACTTTTCACATATCTTTTTTACAGAAGGTCTGACTTTCATAGGATTGCCTCCTTTAAATTCAAACTGTTTAGGTTTATTTGGATCTCCATGTAATGCGTCCGCGGGTCAGGTCATATGGAGACATTTCGACTGTGACCTTATCACCGGGAAGGATACGAATGTAGTTCATTCTGAGCTTTCCCGATATATGCGCTAAAATTTTGTGACCGTTTTCGAGTTCGACCTGGAATGTTGCGTTGGGAAGAGCCTCAACAACTGTTCCTTCGATTTCGATCATATCCTGTTTTGACATACCTTTAACCCCCTGGGTTCGCTATTTTGTTAAGGTGTTTTCTGATACTTCGGTTTGTTGCCATTGAGTGTTCGTCAAGAACAAATTCGGTTTCTCCGAGATGCTTCGGATTTTTTGCCTTGGGCTTTTCAAGCTTGTGGCTTTTCCCGTTGCAAAGGAGAACTCTTTTTCCATCAAAGCCCGTGACCGCCAACAACTCACCTTTATCGTGACCTGCTGTGGACAACAGAACCTTTCCTTTCACATAATCCATCTCACTCACCTTAAACCTGAGTGAGGATTACCGGGCCGTCCTTTGTGATTGCCACGGTATGCTCGAAATGTGCGGAAAGCTTTCCGTCAAGAGTCTTTACTGTCCATCCGTCGGGGAGAACCTTTACTCTTGCAGTGCCTTGATTGATCATCGGCTCAATAGCGATTGTCATGCCCGGTAACAGGCGTACGCCTCGGCCGGCTGTGCCGAAATTCGGCACACTGGGATCTTCATGTAATGCCTTACCGATGCCGTGTCCGGTATATTCACGGACAACACCGTAGCCCCGTTCTTCGCAGTAGCTCTGAACAGCGTGGGCTATATCGCCGATTTTGCCGCCGGGGACAGCAGCCCTGATTGCCTCGTAGAGACTCTCACGGGTTACGTCCATCAGCCGCTTTGCCTCCTCGGAGATTTCTCCGCAGGCAAAAGTGGCAGCATTGTCGCCGTTATAACCGGCTACCTTTGCTCCTAAGTCAATGGAGACGATGTCACCTGACTTGAGGATTCTTTTTTTATCAGGTATTCCATGAATGACCTCATCATTTATGGAAATGCATGCAGTAGCCGGAAAACCGTATAAGCCCAGGAAGTTAGGTTCCGCTCCCTGACTTTTAATGTAGTCATAGGCGATTTTGTCAATTTCCCAGGTGGAAACACCGGGTCTGACTGCCTCACCGGCCACTTTAAGCGCTCCGGCCGATATCCTGCAGGCTTCCTTCATTAAGGCAAGCTCACGGGACGTTTTGAGCACTATCATGCTTATTCCTCCAATGCTTTAAGGACAAGGGCTGATGTATCAGCAACTTCCTCCTGTCCTTCAACAATGAAAAGCTTGTTCTTCTTTTCATAGAAATCCTTGAGAGGTTCGGTCTGACTGTGATAAACATCAAGTCTGTCCTTAACCGTGTCAGGATGGTCGTCAGCTCTGATGATAAGCTCTGCGCCGCAAGCGTTGCAGATGCCGTCCTTTTCAGGCTTCTTATAAAGAAGGTGGTAAGAGTTACCGCAAGCGGGACAAACTCTTCTGCCGCTCATTCTCATAACGATCTTTTCGTCGGGAACCTCGATGTCGATAACCTTATCGATTTCGATGCCCATTTCGTCAAGAGCTTCAGCCTGAGGGATTGTTCTGGGGAAGCCGTCGAGGATGAAACCGTTGTTGCAGTCATCCTCACTGAGACGTTCCTTTATGATACCGATAACAACTTCATCGGGTACGAGCTGACCTGCGTCAATGAATTCCTTGGCTTTAAGTCCCATTTCAGTGCCGTTCTTGAGAGCAGCGCGGATAATGTTACCTGTTGAGATTGTGGGGATGGAAAGCTTCTCGCAGATAAATTCTGCCTGTGTGCCTTTACCAGCACCCGGTGCACCTAAAAGAATTAACTTCATGGTAATATCTCCTTTAAAAGTATTAGTCAAGGAAGCCCTTGTAGTGTCTCATCATCATCTGGCTTTCGAGCTGCTTAACAGTTTCAAGAGCAACACCTACAACGATGATAAGTGATGTACCGCCGAGTGAAAGAGTCATGGGAGCACCAATGAGATTGGTGAAGAGAGTAATTACATTGGGGAACAAAGCAACTACTGAGAGAAGCAATGCGCCGAGAAGTGTAATTCTGCCAAGAATCTTCTTGATGTAATCGGCAGTGGGTTTGCCCGGACGAAGACCGGGGATCATACCGCTGTTCTTTCTGATGTTGTTAGCCATTTCAACGGGATTATACTGGATGCTTGCATAGAAGTAAGCAAAGAACAGGATAAGGATGAAATAGATAATTGAATAGAACCAGTGGCTTGTGCTGAAGAGCTTGAAGAAGCCTTCAAACTTCTTAGCTGTTTCCTCCTTAAGGAACATTTCAACTGTGGGAGGAAGTGAAAGGATTGAAGAAGCGAAGATAACG
>JAZKYQ010000114.1:0-47948 GCA_045612205.1 Acutalibacteraceae bacterium
CCATGAGATATACACCTTATCGAGGTCTGAACCAAGTTACTAATTGGGTCAGGCTTAAGTTTGCTGCAATGAACCTCAAAAAAATGGCAATGTGGAAGTTCAAAAACGAGAATTTCCGTGACTTTTACACCTTTTTATCCATTTTATTCCAAATATTCAACAATACAGACAGAAAACCGTGTCTCGCTTGATTGCGAAACACGGTTTTTTCGACAGTCTGAGGGCTTCGCATCGAGCGAAGCCCTTTAAGCTTTTGCACTTGACGTTTTTTCGCCCTCTCGCAGTACCTTTGTACAGCTTCGGAGCGAAGAAAACGCCATCTTGCACTATTCTCGCCAGTCTGAATTTCCACGGCACAAGAACGTGCAAAAGCGGTTTAAATTTGCGTCCGTTAAAATGAAAGGTTGATACTTTCAATAAAATTAAGGGGCTTCGCATTGAGCAAAGTCCCTTAAGCCTTGTCAAACAAAACCCCATCGTATTTTATTCCGATGGGGCTGCTTCGTTTATTATTCAGCTGTGCAAAGCTCAAATCTTGCTTCAATGCACTGCCATGTATCAGGGCTTTCGTGTTTGTATTTTTCAAGCTCGTCAACTGCTATTTTGTAGGCTGACTTTTTCTTTTCGTCGCTTTCATTTTCGTAAAGCTCAAGGACGGAATAAATCTCCTTCACTGTTTCGATGAGCTTTTCGTCGTCAATCTTATTTTCCTCAAAGTCAGAGAAGAGTGCACGGATTTTAAGTGCACGGATCATATTTGAACGCTTGTCCTCCGAAAGATCGTAGAAGAGGAAGGGGATGATTGAAAGAATTGTACCGATAAGACTGCAGATGATAATTACCTTTAAAATGGGGTTGCGGAAGTCAGCATTATAAAGGTCATCAAAGTTGTTGGTAAGACCGTATCTGCCGAGGATAAGGGGCATTGCGTAGCCTGTTACAAGGGTGAAAATGCTGCCGATGAAAACACCGCTTTGCTCCATAAAGCCTTCGAGACGGTCATTTGTCTTGTACTGCTGATAGTCCATAACGTCAGCCTTGATTGCAGGAAGGTAAACAATTGAAAGAGCGCCGAACATATCCTTTATAAACATAAGAGCGAAGAAAAGGATGTAGTTCTCATAGCAGGTGAGCATAAGTGCCATGCAGGCCGCCTGAACCGAAAGGGATAAAAGGCAGATTTTCTTTTTGCCGAGCTTGTTGGTAAGCGGTGCTCCGAGAGCAAGACCCGGTGTGGATGCTTCGCCCTTGATAACGGTCATAATTGAATAGATTGCGTTGTTGTTCATTCCGTAATAGAAGACGTAGCTGAACAGTGAGGAATAGTTGTAATTAAGGAAGGAAATCCAGTTTGAACCGTTCACTATCCAGAAATATTTGTTCTTTGAAACCTTTTTCAGACCTTCAAAAAAGCCCATCTTCTGAACATACTGCTTGGGAGCGATAATCTTTTCCTTTGTGCCGAAAATGCAAAGAAGGCTTACGCAGGCACCTACGGTGCAGAAAATCGGGAAGGCAATGCGGTAGGTTTTCATATCGTCAAGAGGACCGATAAGAGGAAGAACAGGGTTGATTACCGTCGGGGCAAAGGAGTAAACAATTGAGCTGACACCGATTATCCACGAACGCTCTGAGGAGTTGGGAGAAAGCACGTGAACAAGGCTCGAATAAGCCGCAAGATAAAAGGGTGAGCAGAACTGCAGAAGGGTATAAACAATGAAGACGGAAATCATCTTCTGATTATATTCCATCGTTTCATAGGGAAGATAAACAAATAATGTTCCGAGAAGTGCAGTGGGGATTCCCATATAAAGAAGATAGGGGCGGAACTTACCCATTTTGTTTCGTGTGTTGTCAAAAAGCATTGCTCTTGTAGGTGTGATAAAGAGCATTATAAGAGTCACAATCGCATTCATTGTCTGAATGTCAACAAGGTTGAGACCGATTGCAGGACCGACAATCATACTGCCTGCGTCAAGGGTGATTTTTCCGACGAGGGCTGTGATGAAGTAAACACCTGCACCGCCCACGGAGTAAGCTGCCATTTCCTTGTAGGGTACATATTTGCCCTCAGCAGGAGTGTGCCATTGGCTTTTTGCCGTTTTAAGAAAATCGGCTGCTTTTGATTTGATTTCTTTTACTTTTCCCATAAGTTTTCTCCTTTTCCTTATTATTTACTAATGAGGTCATAAAGCTTTTGTGTAAAGCTATAGGCTTCACAAAGCTTTTTAATTTCCGTAAGGTCGGGTTTTTGTGCCTTTGAAAGCTTGCAGCGAAGCATCAGGTTTTTCGGTGAGTGGGCAAAGTCCACAAACTCAATCACATCAACATTGTAGCCGCATTTTTTGAGAATGTCGGCACGGATGCTGTCGGTGAGAAGTGCAGAGAAGCGTTCCTTTAAAAGACCGTGCTCAAGAAGAATATCAAAGTCTCCGCCTTTTTTGATTGAGGAGCATATTTCGTGCTGACAGCAGGGGACGGAGAAAATGTATCTGACCTTGTTTTCGAGTGCATGGTAAAGGGCGAAGTCTGTTGCAATGTCACAGGCGTGAAGAGTGATTACCATATCAACATCACCCTGGTAAAGCTCACCCTTGGTAACATCGTTGACATAGAACTTAAGATTTTCGTAGCCGAACTTTTCTGCAATCTCGTTGCAGTGCTTTACAACATCCTGCTTAAGGTCGTAGCCGATAACCGTAGCCTTTACCTTTTTTATAACGGTGAAGTAATGGTAGATGATAAAGGTAAGATAGCTTTTGCCGCAACCGAAGTCAAGGATTGTTACCTCATCCTTTCTGAATTCACGGAAGGCATCGTCAACAATTTCAATAAAGCGGTTAATCTGCTTGAATTTGTCGTATTTGCTTTTTACCACCTTGAAATCCTCGGTAAAAACTCCGAGGTCAACAAGGGCAGGGATGTTGTCACCCTGGGAAAGGATATATTGCTTTTCTTTGTTGTGGCTTTTAACCTCAACGGCCTTGATTTCATTTCCCGTAAGCTTTCTTTTTGTTTTATCAGGAAAAATAGTGTAATGAAGGGTTGTGCCTTCGGCAGTAAGGCAGCATTGGGAAAAGCTGTGTCTTAAATCGGAATCAATGAGAGTGAGAAGTTTTTCGGTTGAAAGGTTTTCGTGAAAGGCCTGAGCACCCTTGATTCTTTCCGCCTGCCACAGCATTCCCTTCTTTGACATAAAGGGTCTGAGAGTGACCTTTGACACATCGGATGCTTTATCTCTTTTTGATGAAAAAACAATTTTTTTAATTTTGCCTTCAAGGCTTTTTATGTCCTGGCATATTATGTAATTCATAAAACAACGTTCCTTTGAATTTGATGAATTCATTTTAACACAAATAAACGGAAAAGTACACATAATTAACAGATAATTATTGACTGCATAGGAATTTTAATGTATACTTTATTGGTAGAATTGTGTCCCTTTAAAGAGCTTATGCTCGGGGAGAGACGGAGGAAAAATATGGATAAGAAATTTTCGCTCGATACATCAAAAAAAGCATTTCCCTTGATACTCGGGGCCCTCGGCGTTATTGTTGCCGTTGCTCTGCTTGTAACAAGACTTAACCTTGTAAATCTTGTCTGTCTTCTTTACTGCTGCATTATGTCAGCGGTGATTTTCCTTTCTCTTATTATCAAGAAAAAGGTTTACGCTCCCATGCTTTTCGGCTACGGAATTTCACTTGTAGCTATGATTGCCTTTCACGTTATCTTCGGTGCTGATGCAGGCTTCGGTGCCTTTATCTCCGACGGAGCAGTAGGTTGGATGAGCAGCAAAAATGCACTCTTTACAGGTGAAGGCTCACTTCTTACAAGACTCGGAGGTAACCTTCTTCTCGCTCTTCCTGCAATCATTTCTCTTACAGGTCTTTTCCTTGTGGCAAATAAGAAGTGCGGCAAGACAGGCCTTAAGGCTGTTTCTTCCTTTGCACTCAGCCTTCTTCTTATGCTTTCATCTGTTTTCTCTGTGCTTTTCGGTAACCACAGAACAAACCCTGTAACAGACAGACTCTGGGAGGGTCACGATGATTATCTTGACGGTGTTGATAAGGTGAAGAGCGACAACCCCAATGTGCTTTTCATTCTTATGGATGATATGGGCTACGGTGACACCTCTCTCAACGGTGCAATTTACGAAACACCCAATATGGACTCCATTGGTGAAAACGGACTTAACTTCACAAACTTCTATTCAGGCTATTCCGTTTGTTCACCTGCACGCTTTGCAACCCTTACAGGCCGTTATCCCTACAGAGGCTATGCAGACAATGTTATTTATCCCACCGTGCAGACAACAAATGCCTTTGCACAGACAAGAGTTTACAACTCCTTTGAAATGGGTAACAATGTTGACGGTATGCTCGGTGATGAAATTACAATCGCAGAGGTTTTTCAGAACGCAGGCTATGCAACGGGTGCCTTCGGCAAGTGGCATCTCGGTGACTACGGTGAATACCTTCCTACAAATCAGGGCTTCGATTACTTCTACGGCAGTCATCACGTAAATGATATGTACGCTTTCTATCACGTAAGTGAGGAAAACGGTGAATACGAAATTGTTCACTCCTCAGCTGAAATGAGAGACGAAAACGGCAAAAAGGATCAGAGCATGCTCACCGAATGGATTCACGGTGAAATCGAAGAGTGGATTACCGACAAGGCAGAAAAGGATGAGCCTTTCTTTGCTTATTATGCAACACCCTGGCCTCACGGTCCTGTTTTTGCAGGTGACGACTTTGACGGCGCTAGCGGTATGGGTACATATGTTGACTGCCTTACAGAGTTTGATACATATCTCGGAAAGCTCTTTAACACAATGGAAGAGCTCGGTGTTCTCGAGGATACAATTATTGTTTTCACAAGTGACAACGGACCTGCTCTTGAAGGCTCTGTAGGTGACCTTCGCGGCGGTAAGTACCTCGCTTACGAGGGCGGACAGAAGGTTCCCTTTATGATCCGTTGGGATAACAATGGCGGCATTTTTGAAAAGGGTGAAACAAGAACTCAGAGCGTAACCTCCGTTGACTTCTTCCCGACTCTTATTGATCTTTGTGGCATTACCGGAAATGGCGGCAATGAAAATTATCTTCCCTCAGACAGAGAGATGGACGGTGTTTCAATGCTTCCCGTTATTCAGGAGGATGCTGTTATTCACGATGAAGCGTCTCCGATTCTTCATATGAAGCGTGAGGATATCAAGGCAATTCAGTACACAGTTACAACAAAGAGCGTTCTTGACAGGGAAGAATATAAGGATTATACCTATCCCGTTCTGACTGAAAACGAAAATATCACCTTCAAGTATTTTGATAAAATCCAGAACGATAACTCAGCCTTCTGGGATAAGAACAGAAAGAACTGGCTTCACATTCTTTCTGACGACTATCAGGAAAACTACAACCGTACCACCGTTTATCCCACAATCTCTGCTGAAATGAATGAAAAGCTCAGCGAGATTCAGAAGGGTATAGCCGAAAACAGAAGAGGTATAATTGAATAATGCCTCCTCTTTCAATAATGATTAAGCCTGCCTCGAGTCTTTGCAATCTTCGCTGTAAGTATTGCTTTTACTGCGATGTTGCTTCTCACAGAGATGAATTCTCTTTGGGTAAAATGGAAATTTCGACGGCGGAGAGACTTATAAAAAGCGCACTCGAGTTTGCTGACGGATGTTCTGTTGCCTTTGCCTTTCAGGGTGGCGAGCCCCTTATTGCAGGCAAGGAATACTTTGAAAGCTTTGTTTCGCTTGTAAATGATTATAACAGTAAGGATTCGGAGATTTTTTACTCGGTTCAGACAAACGGCACTCTTGTTGATGATGACTGGGCAAGGTTCTTCAGAAAAAACAAATTTCTTGTGGGACTCAGCCTTGACGGTGATTATGAGGGCAATAAGTTCCGTGTGGACTCGGGCGGACAGAACTCCTATTACAAAATCACAAAGGCGGCAAACAAATTCACAAAGCACGGTGTAGAGTTCAATATCCTTACGCTGCTTACGGGCTACTGTGCTGAAAATGCCGAAAGGATATATAAGCATTTCCGTTCATCAGGCTACAGATACCTGCAGTTTATACCCTGTCTCAGACCGATGGGAGACAATACTGAAAGTGAGCTTTATATGACGGCCGATCAGTATGCGGATTTCCTTATAAAGATATTCAACCTCTATGTAAAGGATTTCACAAGAGGCAATTATATGTCAATCCGTCAGTTTGACAACTGGGTGAGAATGTCTCTTGGTGAAAGACCCGAGCAGTGCGGTCTCGGCGGACACTGTACCCATCAGTTTGTTGCCGAGGGTAACGGAAACATTTACCCTTGCGACTTCTATTGCACAGACGAGTGGCTTTTAGGAAACATCAATGAAAAAAGTCTTGAGGAAATGGCAAACAGTAAAAAGGCTTATGAATTTATAAAGGAAAGCCTTGTTGTAAATGAAAAGTGTAAGGCTTGCCGTTTTTATCCTCTTTGCAGACAAGGCGGCTGTAAGCGTACCCGTGAAAGCGGTGACTACTGCAGCAGCTATATGAGGTTTTTCTCAGCATGTCTGCCTCTTTTCAGACTTTTCAGAAAATAATAAAAAGGAAGCGTTGTCTAAAAATGAAAAATTTAGGTTATTACAACGGAAAATATGATGAGCTTGAAAATATGCAGATACCTATGCTTGACAGAGTCTGCTTTTTCGGTGACGGCGTATATGATGCAACTTATTCATATAACTATGTTATTCACGATCTCAAAGAGCATGTGGACAGATTTTACAGAAGTGCTGACATTCTTGAAATGGAAGTGCCTATGTGCAAAAAAGAGCTCAGCGAGCTTCTTTGTGACCTAGTTAAAAAGGTTGACAGTCACGAGCAGTTTGTTTATTTCCAGCTTACAAGAGGTACGGGTATAAGAAATCACATTTATCCTGAAAGTGAAAAGGTTAAGGCAAACCTCTGGATTGTCCTTACTCCTAAAAAGATTGTTGATACCTACAAGCCGGTAAAGCTTATCACAAGACCTGATACAAGATTCTATCATTGTAATGCAAAAACAGTTAACCTTATTCCTGCCTGTATGGGTGCAAATGCGGCACATCTTCAGGGCGCTGATGAATGCGTGTTTATCAGAGATGGAATGGTTACCGAATGCGCTCACTCAAATGCGCACATAATAAAGGACGGAAAGTTTATCACTCATCCTGCCGATGAGCTTATCCTCAACGGTATTTCAAGGCTTAACCTTCTTCGCAAGTGTAAGGCGCTCGGAATTCCCACCGAGGAAAGAGCTTTTACTGAAGCAGAGCTTTTTGATGCTGATGAGATTATGATTTCCTCCTGTGGCTCATTCTGCCTTCCGGTAGTCGAAATTGACGGAAAAAAGGTTGGCGGAAAAGCTCCTGAGCTTCTCAGAATGCTTCAGGATTCCCTTGTGAAGGAGTTCCACGAGGAATGCGGCGAATAAAGCCAAAAATGCAGATTTACAGAAAGGGGTGGTCTGATGCCTTACTACAGAAGTGCTGTTGTTGTTGATCTTGACACCATTAAGGAAAATTTCCTTGCAGTCAAGGAAAAGGTCGGCAAGGATACGGGTGTAATGGCGGTAATCAAGGCTGACGCTTACGGTCACGGCTCCGTTGAAACAGCAAGAGAGCTTGAAGGCTGTTGTGACTTTTTCGGTGTTGCGGATATCGATGAGGCAATGCAGCTTCGTATTGCTGAATTTAAAACACCTATTCTTATTTTAGGCAGAACGGATCCCTATTACAGCGACGTTATCATAAAGTACGACATTCGTCCCACTATTTCCTGTATGAGAGATGCTATTGCATTTAATGAAGAGGGACGCAGACAGAATAAAAAAGCGAAAATCCACATTGCCCTTGATACAGGCATGAGCCGAATAGGCTTTCAGGCGGATGAAACAGACGAAATTGTAAAAATCTCAGAGCTTCCCTTCATTGAAATTGAGGGCATTTTCTCTCACTTTGCCGCCGCAGATGACAAGGACCTTACAAGAGCAAACAAGCAGAAGGAGCTTTTTGACAGTATTGTTTCTGAGCTTGAAGGTAAGGGACTTTTTGTTCCTCTTAAGCATATGAATAACTCTGCCGGCACAATAAACCTTGAGGAAAAGTATGATATTGTAAGAGCGGGAATTGTTCTTTACGGACTTTATCCGAGCCACGATATTGACAAGAGTCTTCTTAAAATCAAGCCTGCAATGCGTTGGGTTGCTAAAATCAGCCATGTCAAGACCCTTCCTGAGGGTAGAGAGATAAGCTACGGCGGAACCTATGTCACAACAAAAAAGACCCGTGTTGCAACAGTTCCCGTAGGTTATGCTGACGGTTATCCCCGTTGCCTTTCAAATGAAGGCGAGGTGCTTGTAGGCGGAAAAAGAGCTCCTATTATCGGAAGAATCTGTATGGATCAGTTTATGATTGATGTTACTGATATTCCCGATGTGGATCTCGGAAGCGAGGTAACTCTTGTGGGCTGTGACGGTGAGGAGTGTCTTTCGATGGAAGAGGTTTCGGAAAAGGCTTATTCCTTCAATTATGAGCTTCCCTGCAGAATTTCAAGACGTGTGCCGAGAATCTACTACAAAAACGGTAAGGAAGTTGTAAGCCTTCATTATCTGCTTGATTAAAAAAAATTAAACTCACTTATGTAATTTTTGTTGACATAAGTGAGTTTTTTTATATATAATAAAATTGAGGTGAGGAAATTATGAAAGAAAGAAATTTTGGCTTGACGTCAAGATGGCTTCACATTTTTGCCATGACCTTTATGCTTTTGGATCATTTATGGGCAACGGTGCTTTCAGACTATCAGTGGCTTACATGGATAGGACGCTTGGCATTTCCGATTTTTGCCTTTATGACCGTTGAAGGTTATGTACATACAAGTAATTTCAAAAAGTATATGACAAGGCTTCTGATTTCTGCGGCCATCTCGGAAATACCCTTCAATCTTATGCTTTCGGGAAGTGTAGTGTATCCCTATCATCAGAATGTTATCTGGACATTTATTATCGCACTTTCGCTTATACATCTTAATGAGCTTGTAAAGAAAAAGGAAAAGCTTTGGCTGACACTTCTTACCGCAGTCGGCACAACGGCTCTCGGCTTTATAATCGGTCTTGTCACCTTTGTGGATTATTATGCCGCAGGTGTGCTTACGGTGCTTGTATTTTACTTCTTCCGCGGAAGAAAATGGTGGAATTATATTATTCAGTTTGCCTGTCTTTATTACATCAATGTTGAACATCTTCAGGGGCTTTATTTTGAACTTGAGCTTTTCGGCAGAACAATTGAGGTTGTTCAGCAGGGACTTGCCCTTTTCGCACTTCCCTTTATCTGGCTTTACAACGGAAAATCAGGTAAAAAGAGTAAGGCCTTCCAGTATTTCTGTTACGCATTTTATCCCGCACATATGCTTGTGTTGTGGGCTATAATGACATATATGTAAAAAAATTTTTTAGGAGGAAACATTATGTTTGAAAAAATCATCGCATTTTTCATGGCAATCATCAACTTCTTTCTGGGTCTTTTCGGACTCGGAGGGGTAGGCGGAAACGGTCAGGAATTCAACTGTCAGACATTTTTTGATCTTGCCTACGGTACACACGAAAGACAGGTTGTTGACCTTTGCATTCCCAATGATGCATCAGGTGACATCGGTATGGTGCTTTTCATTCACGGCGGTGCATGGATTGCAGGCGACAAGGAAAGCTATGACGGCGGAATGAATTACGGTGCTTCAAGCCTCGGTATTGCAACTGCATCGGTAAACTACCGTTATCTTTCACAGGATGTTGATCTTCTCGACATCATCGATGATATTGACGCTGCTCTTAAAGTAATCAAGGCCAAAGGCGCAGAGGTGGGTGTAAACATCAACAAGGTGCTTCTTACCGGTGACTCAGCAGGCGGCCATCTTTCACTTCTCTACGCTTATGCAAGAAAGAGCACCGCTCCCATTACTCCCGTTGCTGTTGTAAGTAATTCAGGTCCCACAGACCTTTATGACGATAACTTCTATCACAACAACACTCTTGGCACTACTGCTGAAATGTGTGATCTTATGTCAAAGGCCTGCGGTCAGAGCTTCACTTACGATCAGAAGGAAAGCGTTAGAGATGCTCTTTACGCTGTTTCTCCCGTTGCTTATGTAAGCGCTGACTCTGTCCCCACAGTTATCAATCACGGCAATGCTGACTCAATCGTACCCTTCTCAAATGCACTTACTCTTGACGCTCTGCTTACTCAGTACGGCGTTGAACATGTGCTTAATGTTTACGAGGGTGCCGACCACGACCTTAAGGGTGATGAAGCAGCAAAGGATAAGGCAGATGAGCTTCTCTTCGGTTATATTGACAGATTCCTTAAGTAAGACTTATAAGTAAAAAATGGGCTGTTGCATTAAGATGCAGAAGGTGTTTTCTTCGCTCCGAAGCTGTATGTTTATACTGCGGGCATAGATGCCGAAGTGCGTCCTATGGACGATGAAACAAGGCATCTATGGCGCAGCGGTCAAATCGCTCGACGCTCCAAGTCGATAGGCGATTTTGGGAACCGCAAGAGGGTGCCGAAAAAACGTCTGAAAAAGCAATAATTATGTTCGTAGAACAAATATAACTCTAAAATAACATTAAGACAGATATATTTAAGCGAAAAATCAAACTTAAATATATCTGTCTTTTCTTTTGCTTTTTGGTCTGCGCTTAATGCAACAATCCTATCAAATTTTATTGTCACTTAAGCTCAAGCACTGCATTATAGTCGTCAATGCCGTAATTTCCTGCGCTATGCTTTAGAAGCTCATAAAGATCAGCTTTTTTGCCGTCCCAGCCTTTAAGGTCGAGCTTTCTTAATATGGGGCGTATTCTTTTAAGAAGTGCAAGCAGAACATCGCCCTTGGGTGTACCTTCCTTGAAGGTCTGATTTCCTTCAAAAACACCTCTTACAAGCTCTGTTGCATAATCAAGCACTCTCATATCTCTGATGCTTTTGTCGCATCTGATGCAAAGCATTTTTGCAAGAGTTCCGACAGTTATGCTGCAAAGCAGAGTGCCTGCTCTTCTGAGCCATTTTTCTGTGGAATCCTTGTGGGTAATGTGAAGCTTTTTCATCACTCTCGGTGTATCGTCTCTGAGGTCTGTGATGACATTGACAATCATTCTGTCAAACATATCCTTGAGATATTTCTTGCAGTCATCGGTGTCCCATTCAAAGTCGGGGGTGGGGATGCTTTTTATTTCTGCCTTGCCCTCAGAGATTGTGACATGTCTTATAAAGGCAGGGTCGGCAATGATTGCACCCGTTGTGATGTCGTAAAGGCGGTTGCCCTTTTGGGTGTCAATGTAGTTGATGCTCTGATTGTGCATATGACCGGTAAAGATCATTTTAACTCCCTCGTCAGCAAGGAAAGTGGCGAATTTATGAGCGTCCTTTATCATCATCGGAGAAATAAGAGAGAAAAGAGGCTGACCGGGTAAAATGGGGTAATGACACATTGCAATCATTGTCTGCTTGTCCTTGCGAGCCTTTTCGGCCTGCTCTTTAATCCAGTCCCATTGCTCATCCTTGAAGTAGTATTTACCCTTTTCTTTATAATCGCAGTTGATGCAAAGGAGTCTCACATCCTCGGAAAGCTGTGCCACGTAGGAAAGGTTTTCTTTATCTGCCACAATTGCATCACCAAAGCCGAAATCCCTGTACATTTCAAAAAGCTCACTTCGAAGAGTTCTTTCAGGAGAGTATCTTCCGTTTTCACCGAAGGCGAAGGTCTCCCATTCTTCATCCTGGAAATCATGGTCAGCGGTAACAACGTATATTTTCTTTCCGCTTTCCTTAAGGTCGTAAAGAAGCCTGAGGAATTTTTCGTGGCTTCTTTTTTCACCGTTGAAGGAAAGATCGCCTGCAATAAGAAGCGTGTCGGCTTCATCAGCCTTTTTAAGCCAGTCAAAGACGCTGTTACAGATACTCTCGGTTTCAGCAAAGCACTTTTGCTCATAGTGCATAAAACTTTCGTATTCAGGACCAAAGCAACCAAGCTCCGTTGCAAAATAATGAGGGTCACTGATAAGATAAAATTTAGTTTCTTTCATAATATTCTCCCGTGTTTTATAAAACCTATTGATTTTATACTTATAATATAGTAATATTAACAAAAATACAGAAAGAAAGCAAGGAATAAAATATGAAAATTACATTTATGGGTGCAGGCAGCACCGTATTTGCAAGAAATGTTATCGGAGACTGTATGTGTACTCCTTGTCTTTGCGAAAGTGAATTTGCACTTTATGACATTGACGAGCAGAGACTCAATGAGTCGGAGATCATACTCTCCGCTATTAACAAGAACATCAATGAGGGCAAGGCAAAGATTACCACTTACCTCGGCGAGGAAAACAGAAAGGATGCACTCAGAGGTGCAAGCTTTGTAATAAATGCTATTCAGGTTGGCGGCTATGAGCCCTGCACAGTTATTGACTTTGAAATTCCCAAGAAGTACGGACTTCGTCAGACTATTGCCGACACAATGGGCATCGGAGGAATTATGCGTGCACTTCGTACAATTCCCGTAATGAAAGCCTTTGCAGACGACATGGAAGAGGTTTGTCCCGATGCGTGGTTCCTTAACTACACAAACCCCATGGCAATGCTCACAGGCTACATGCAGCGTTATACCAACATCAAGACAATCGGTCTTTGCCACAGCGTTCAGGGCTGCTCATTCCATCTGATGACTGACCTTGGCTTAGAGGATAAGCTCGAAGGCAGACGTGAGGTTATTGCCGGTATTAACCATATGGGTTGGCTTCTTGAAATTTACGACAAGGACGGCAACGATCTTTATCCCGAAATCAGAAAAAGAGCTAAGGCGAAAAACGCTGAAGAAAAACACTACGATATGGTCAGATACGATTATATTGATAAGCTCGGCTACTATTGCACCGAAAGCAGTGAGCATAACTCCGAATACAATCCCTTCTATATTAAGTCAAAATATCCCGAAATGATTGAGAAGTTTAACATTCCTCTTGACGAATATCCGAGAAGATGCGTAAATCAGATTGAAGGCTGGGAGAAGCAGAAGAAAGACATCCTTCAGAACGGTGAAATCACTCACGAAAGAAGCCAGGAATATGCTTCATATATTATGGAAGCAATCGTTGAGAACAAGCCTTACAAAATCGGCGGTAACGTAATCAACAACGGACTTATCGAAAACCTCCCTGATGAGGCTTGTGTTGAGGTTCCTTGCCTTGTTGACGGCAGCGGCATTAATCCCTGTAAGGTGGGTAAGCTTCCCTTACAGCTTGCGGCTATGAACTCAAGCAACATTTATCCTCAGCTTCTCACCATTGAAGCAGCTGTTACAGGTAAAAAGCAGTATATTTACAATGCGGCAATGATGGATCCTCACACAGGTGCAGAGCTTAATATCGAGGACATCTACAAGATGGTTGATGAGCTTATTGAGGCTCACGGAGACTGGATGCCGGAGTTCGAATAATTTAATACAACATATAATAAAGCTCACGACTTAAATGCCGTGAGCCTTGTTGTTTATTAGTCGATGTCTTCGGAATCTGTCTTGTCAATGAGTGTAAAAGCCGGAGGCTCATAGCCGTATTCGGTATCAGTATTGTTTACGATTGAATTATCTAAAGCCTCTTCACCGTACTTTATCTCCTTGAGCTTTCTGTAGAAAGCTGCTCGTGCAGTCTCATGCCTCGGAGTAATCCAAAACAGAAGAATGCCTAAGGTGAAGATTGAAAGAATGTACCAACCGACGAAGCTTAAGTCAAGCTTGAACAGCTCGAAACGGTAGCCCTTCATTAATTCCTTGGATTTATTAATCGCTTCTGTGCTTGTAATTCCGGGATTTTCAGCAATAATGAGATAACCCATAGCATAGGAGTAGGTTAACATAATACCGGGAATAATGAAGCATACGAAGCCTAAAACAGTGAAAATTGTGGTAAGAAAAGCGTAACCGATAAGTGTGGTTATAACATCAAAGCCTGACCAGAGGTCACTTATGGCAATATCCTCGTTACGAAGCACCTTCAATGAGGCGTTTCCGAGTGCGTAACTGTATATCGGTGAGAAAACAAGACCGTATATAACACTGATGAGAGATAAAACTGCAACGCCTGCCATTGTTGTAAAGAAAGGTACACTTTCACTTAAGAAATTAGGAGTATTGAAAGCTGTGCCGATAATACTTCCGATTACAACGATTTTGACAAAGGTACTGTTTCTTCCGTTTACGGCTAAAGCGTCTTCAGCCTGAGTTTTGAAAAATTTTGAATTCATATTTAATCATCTCCTTTATTTTATTATATAACCTTAAAAATTGAAAAGCAAGTAGTTTCGACTAAACGGGCAGATTTAATTGCACAAAAAAAGCTGCTACCCAAAGGTAACAGCTTTAAGTTTCTTTGCTTTTAATTAGCGACGAGGACCGCCGTGAGGTCTGCAACCGCAAGTCTTTGTGTTAGGACCGCAGTATGCACATACGGGTTCACAACCGCAGGGGAGAAGGCCGTTAACTTCAACAGTAACAGGAGTGTAAGGTCCGCAAACCTTGCCAACGCTTGTCTTGATGTAGGGTCTTACAACGAATGTGTACTTACCTGCCTGAAGGTTGTTGATAGTGATTTCCTGAGCCTTGTCATAAGTACCGTAGAGCTTGTAGCCACATTTACCAACCTTGTAGTAAACTGCATAACCGTCAGCTGCACAAACCTTTGTCCAGGAGAGCTTTACAGTATTTCTTGAGGGTGATGATGCAGTAACGGATGTTGCCTTGGGAGCAAGACCGCCTGTGAATTCCTTATATTCGCCCCAAACTCTGCCGTTCTTGGTGTCGATGTAAGGTCTTACAGCGAATGTGTAGATAACAGCGGGAGCAATCTTTGTAACAGTTACGTATGTAGCTGATGTTGACTTGATTTCCTTCCACTTGTTAAGGTGCTTGTAATAAACAGCGTAGCCTGTTGCGCCCTTTGAAGGTGTCCATTCGATCTTAAGTCTTGAAGCATCGGATGTAAGCTTAATCTTGCAGGGAACCTGAGGAGCTGTTGCAGTTTCGATGATTGAGAAGTTTTTGCTCCATGTTACCTTGCTCTTGTGTCCGCACTGGTAAAAGCTCTTAACACCGAGAGTGTACTTTTTGCCTGCGGGGAGGTTGCTGAAGGTGATTGTTGTGTCTGTGATGTCCTTGTACTTCTGCCAACCGCATCTTGTTTTGTAGAATACTCTGTAGCCTGTTGCGCTTTCAGCTGCGTCCCAAGCAAGAGTGATTGTTGAGGTTGATGAAGAAGCTCTGAGATTTGCAGGAGCCTGAAGCTCGGGTTTTGCTGCAAATGCTGTGGGCACTGAAAGGGCAATTGTCAGCATTACCATTACAATGCAAAGTAAGGAACGGACTTTTTTATTCATGATGTGATTCCTCCTATAATTTTCCGTTGTATATAATTTAACATAATATAAGTTTTTTTGCAATAGGAAATTTGAAAAAAATTCAAAATTTAAGAGATTTCCGAGCCTTTTTAATAAATTTTAAAAATCCTCTGCATTGTTGCAGAGGAAAAATCGGCATATTACATTATATTGTGTACTTCTCAGACTATATACCCTATCTGCAGTTTTTATCAAACGCCGGGTTAAAGGCATAGAAGTTCTTTTCATTCAGCTTATCTGTAGCAATTCTCAGTCCTTCACCGAAGCGCTGATAATGCACAATTTCCCTTTCACGAAGGAACTTGATTACATCGCACACATCGGGATCGTCTATCAGACGGAGAATGTTGTCATAGGTGGTTCTTGCTTTCTGCTCTGCAGCCATGTTCTCGTGAAGGTCGGTGATGATGTCACCTTTGCTCTGAAGGTATGCCGCTGTGAAGGGGACACCTGCCGCACTTGCGGGGTAAACGCCTGTTGTGTGGTCAACGAAGTAAGCGTCAAAGCCGGCCTTTTTGATTTCGTCAATTGAAAGGTTGCGTGTAAGCTGATAAACGAGGGTGCCTATCATCTCCAAATGCCCGAGCTCTTCAACCGCAATGTCCGTCAGAAGTCCCTGAAGCTCGGGATATGGCATGGCAAAGCGTTGGCTGAGATACCTGAGCGATGCTCCCAACTCGCCATCGGGGCCGCCGTATTGTGTGATTATGATTTTTGCAAAGGCAGGGTTGGGATTTTTAATGTTTACGGGGTACTGAAGGATTTTTTCGTATTGGAACATCAGACAGCGCCTCCTTTAACCCAGGGGAAGGGTGTTTTGATCCAACAGCAGCCCGAGCATGAATCATGGCTTATCGGGCCGTAGCTGCTTTCAAACTCGGGAAGCATAGCGTGGTACTTCTCGGTGTAGCTGTTAAGAAGGCAAAGCTTTTCCTCGTCCTCGGGATGAGTGTCGAGATAAAGGTGCAGATCCCATATGGCAAAGCGCAGAGCCATTATTCTGCACATGCAGCTGTTCATATTCATCATTTGCAGCACCCCATTAAGAAAGGCTTGTCAAGGCAGGGGAAGATTGTGCCTCGGCAGAGTGCTTTTTCGCTTGAGTAAACCTCGGCGCTTTGCTGAAAGGGAACATAGGCCATTGCAAGAGCTGTGTTTACGGGGAAGGGGGATTTTTTGCAGGCACATGAGGTATCCGCTGACTGCCTTACGGATGCACAGCATGCGTTCTGACTTGTTTTCTGATAACAAGGCTGATTGCAGGTGTTCAAAAAATATCTCTCCTTTGTTGTTTTTTTTCGGACATTATGTCCGTTATTATTATCCTATGCCGAAATAATAATTAGGTTACGGTCGCTTGAACAGGTAAAAATCTGAAAGAGAAGAATAATTCGCATCGGAAAAGCTACTTTTGTCTACAAAAATCGTAGACACTTGGCAATTAGTCACAAAATGTTCACTTGTTTTAATTTATTTTAATTAAAAAGTGACAATGGATTAACAAGTTGTCACTTTTCGGTAGTATAATGAATTTATAGGCAAAACTTGTGGTTTTGTCGATTATTTGAAATCAGGAGAGAATATTATGTTGAATTCACCGGAAAACAAAAACTGTTATCAGTACCTCAGAGAATGTACTGAAATCTACGACGATGTTTACATGATGCAGCACTTTGGCGTCAAGTACTATCGTTCAAAAATCTTTAAGGATATGGACGCTCTCGCAGGCTATTTCCAGAAGGATTTAGGCCTTAAAAGAGGAGATGTTTACACCATCTTTATGCCTACAACCGTTCAGAGCATTATCGCTTTCTATGCTCTTAACAGCATCGGCGTTATCACCAACTTCGTTCATCCTCTTATGTCAACCGAGTTCCTCAAGGAGCAGCTTGAAGCAGTTAACTCAAAGGGTGTTATGGTTCTTGACGTTCTTATGCTTAAAGAAAAGTCACACATTCAGACAATCAATGACATCGGCATTCCTTGTCTTGTATGCTCATCCTCAGACTATTCAGAGGGCATCAAGGAATTCGGCTGTAAGACAGGTGAGGCACTTCTCAGAAAGCTCATCGTAAGCAAGTTCAACAACTGGACAGCTTATAACGATGCACTTGCAAAGGGTCTTGTTCCCGATCAGGTCAAGGACAACGGTGACGAGCTTGGTGCTTACCTTAACGGTGGCGGTACAACAGGCAAGAGCAAGACAATCAAAATCACTTCAAAGTCAATCAACGAGCTTGTATGGCGTGTTTCCGACCTTGATGAAATCCACGCTCCCGGCGAAGAAGCGGAGGTTATTGTTCTTCCTCTCTTCCATTGCTTCGGTCTTTGCATCGGTATCCATATGGCGATGTGCAACAGCGCAAGAATCATTCCCATGATGCAGTTCGATGCCAAGCTCTTTGTTAAGCTTATGAAGCAGAACAGAGTCGCAGGCTTTGTAGGTATTCCTCTTATGTTCCAGAAGCTTATGCGTCAGAAGGGCTTTGACGGTCCTCACCTTAAGAATATCCGTGTTATGTTCTGTGGCGGTGATGACTGCTCCGACGGCTTTATTGATGAATTTAATACATACTTTGAAAAATGGGGCGCAACAGGCAGACTCCGTCAGGGCTACGGTCTTACAGAGACTAACTCGGTTTGTACAACAAACTCAAACGACGATTATCGCAGAGGCTCAGTCGGCAAGGCTCTGCGCGGCGTAACAGTTCAGCTCTGGGACGACGATCATAAGGAGGTTCCCATCGGTGAGGTTGGTGAATTCGCAATCTCAGGTCCCACAATCATGGCTGGCTATCATATGGAAGGCGAAGCTGACGACCACGGTATCTACACCGACGAAAACGGTGAAAAGTGGGTTCTTTCAGGTGACCTCGGTTACAGAGACGAGGATGGCTACTTCTACTTCTCAGGAAGAAAGAAGAGACTTATCATCATCGCCGGCTATAACGTTTATCCCACAGACATTGAAAAGGTTGTAGGCGAGCTTGATTTCATCAACGAATGCTGTGCAGTTCAGGGCTGGGAAAATGGCAGATCAATGGTTCGTCTTTATGCTTCACTTCGCAAGAACGGTGAAAAGGAAGAATATATGCAGAAGATCCGTGAAGTATGCGAAAGCAACTTCTCAAAGTTCTATGTTCCCCGTGACATTATCTTTGTTGACGAGCTTCCTCAGACTCCTCTTATGAAGATTGACTTTATGAAGCTTACAAATGTTGATGCTGAAAAGGCAAGAGAAACAGGCAAAATCGAATAAATAATATGCTTAACAAAAAATTAACAAAATTCACAGTTAATTCTCCGAGTTTATTAACATTCTTAACAAAAATGTTGTAAAAGATGATATAATGCTTGTATAATGACATATTATAGGCAGATATATGTCGTTTTATGTGAGGAAAAAGCATATAAAAACTATATTTAAAAGGAGAATCAACTATGTTACCTGCACCAAATAATCTTAACTGTACTGAATATCTTGAATATTGTACAGGTCGCTTCGATGATGTTTTCATGATGCAGCATTTCGGCATCAAATATCTTCGTTCCGAAATCCTCAGTGATATCGACCGTCTTGCAGCTTACTTCCAGAAGGAGCTCGGACTCAAGAGAGGCGATGTTTACACCATCTTTATGCCCACAACAATGCAGAGCGTTATCGCTTTCTATGCTCTTAACAAAATCGGCGTAATCACTTCCTTTGTTCATCCTCTTATGGGTACTGACTATCTCAGAGAACAGCTTGAGACAGTTCATTCAAAGGGCGTTATGGTGCTTGATATCCTTCTTGCAAAGGGTAAGACTCACATCGATGCAATCAATGAGCTCGGCATTCCCTGCCTTGTTTGCTCATCCTCAGACTATTCTGACGGTATCAAGGAAATCGGATGTAAGTTCGGTGAAGGTATTGTTAAAAAGCTTTTAGTAAATAAGTTCAGAAATTATACCTATTATAAGAATGCGATCAAGATGCACTACAAGCCCGAGCCTGCAGTAAACAATGCTGACGATATCGCAGTTTACCTCAATGGTGGCGGTACAACCGGTAAGAGCAAGACAATCAAGCTTACTTCAAGAGCTATCAACGAGCTTTCATGGAGAGTTTCAGATATCGACGAAATCCACGATCCCGGTAACGAGTGCGAGGTTATCGTTCTTCCTCTCTTCCATTGCTTCGGTCTTTGCCTTGCAGTTCATATGGCTATGTGTAACAGCGCTTGTATCATTCCCATGATGCAGTTTGATGCAAAGATTTTCACAAAGCTTATGCGTAAGTACAATGTTGTAGGCTTCGGCGGTATTCCTCTTATGTTCCAGAAGCTTATGAAGGACAAGCATTTTGACGGCGAGCATCTTTCACGTGTACGTCTTATGTTCTGCGGCGGTGACGACATCTCCGACGGCTTCATTGACGAGTTCAACTCCTACTTTGAAAAGTGGGGTGCAACAGGACGTCTTCTTCAGGGCTATGGTCTTACAGAAGTAGGTTCAGTATGTACAACAAACACAGGTACAGACTTCAAGCGTGGCTCAATCGGTAAGCCTATCCGCGGTGTAACAGTTCAGATCTGGGACGAGGATCACAAGCAGGTTCCCACCGGCACAGTCGGTGAAATCGCAATCTCAGGCCCCACAATCATGAGCGGTTATTATATGGAAGGCGAAGCTGATGACTACGGTCTTTACACTGACGAAAACGGTGTTAAGTGGGTTCTTTCAGGTGACCTTGCTTATGTAGATGAAGAAGGCTTCTTCCATTTCTCAGGCAGAAAGAAGAGACTTATCATCATTGCAGGCTATAATGTATATCCCACAGATATCGAAAGAGTTGTAGGTGAATTCAGCGAAATCAACGAATGCTGTGCAGTTCAGGGCTGGGAAAACGGCAGATCAATGGTTCGTCTTTATGCTTCACTTCACGATAAGAGCATTGATACAGAAAATCTCAAGGCAAGAATCAGTCAGACTCTTGAAAATGAATTCTCCAAGTTCTATGTGCCCAGAGATTTCGTATTCATGGACGAGCTTCCCCAGACTCCGCTTATGAAGATTGACTTTATGAAGCTTACTGAAGCTGATCCCGAAAAAGCAAGAGCAGAGGGTAAAGTTGAATAATATGTCACATTTGACTTGAAAAATTTGTAACATTTAGCTCAAGTTTGTGCATTTACAAAAGCAATAGAGTGTGATATAATTACTCTATTGCTTTTTGATTTATTTTATGAAAAAGGAGCTATGAATAAAATGATTACCATTAACGCACTGATGTGCAAGGGTTGCGGCTACTGCATCAAGTTCTGCCCCAAGCATATCCTCGAAATGGGTAAGGAAAGATCCGAAAAGGGTCACTTCTATCCCGTACAGAATGATCCCGACACATGTAACGGCTGTGCAATCTGCGCACTTATGTGTCCCGAAGCAGCAATTGAGGTTGCTGCAAAAAATGCGTAAAGGAGGGGACAGCAAATGAAAAAAAGATTTATGAAGGGCTGTGAGGCTATCGCTGAAGCAGCAGTCAGAGGCGGTTGCCGTTTCTTTGCAGGCTACCCCATCACTCCGCAGAATGAAATTCCCGAATACCTTTCCTGGAGACTTCCCGAGGTTGGCGGTGCCTTTGTTCAGGGTGAAAGTGAAGTTGCATCAATCAATATGGTTTACGGTGCAGCTGCAACCGGAACAAGAGCTATGACCAGCTCCTCAGGCCCGGGTATCAGCCTTAAGGCGGAAGGTATTTCCTATCTTGCATCAGCACAGCTTCCCGCTGTTATTGTAAACATCTCAAGAGGCGGCCCCGGTCTCGGCTCAATCCAGCCTGCACAGTCTGACTATCTTCAGGCAACAAAGGCTCTCGGTCACGGTGGCTTCCGTACACTTGTTTTTGCTCCTGCAACCTTACAGGAGGCAGTTGATCTTACTTACAATGCCTGGGAGCTTGCAGAAAGAGACAGAAACCCCGTTTACATTCTTATGGACGGTTGTCTCGGTGCAATTATGGAGGAGGTTGAGCTTCCTCCCATGAAGGAGCTTAATCCTGCAAACACAGAGGACTGGGACCTTTCCAAGCGTAACGGCAGAACAGAATCACATATGATTACCCCCATTCTTCCCGAAATGGCTCTTGAAATGCTTAACAAGTTCAAGGGTATGAGCTATAAGATGTGGGAAATGACCGATACAAGAGTAGAAGAATATCTTGTTGAGGATGCCGAATACGTTGTTGTTGCTTACGGTATTGCAGCAAGAGTTGCAAAGGAAGCTATCAACACTCTTCGTGAAGAAGGCTATAAGGTCGGTATGATCCGTCCCATCACTCTTTATCCCTTCCCCAAGGCAAGCCTTGACAATCTTGACTACAGCAAGGTAAAGGGTATTATTGACATTGAAATGACAATTCCTGCTCAGATGCGTGACGACATCGAGCTTCAGGTCAAGGGTCGCTGCCCCGTACACGAGTACGGCAGAAGCGGTGGTATGCTTCTTGACGACGAGGGCGTTTATGACGCAATCGCAAATATTGTGAAGGAGGGAGAATAATATGCCCGCATATAAAAGACCGTCATCACTTATGCCTATGACAACGGGCTATTGCCCCGGCTGTCTTCACGCTCTTGCAACAAGACTTGTTGCTGACGTAATCGATGAGCTCAATCAGAAGGATAACGCAGTAAACGTTGTTTCCGTTGGTTGTTCAGCTCTTAACCTCTACTCCTGGGCAGGCGACGTTATCGGTGCCGCTCACGGACGTGCTCCCGCTGTTGCAACAGGCGTTAAGAGAAGCATGCCTGAAAGACTTGTTTTCACCTATCAGGGTGACGGTGACCTTGCCGCTATCGGTCTTGCAGAAATTATGTCTGCTGCTAACAGAGGTGAAAACTTCACAGTTGTTTTCGCAAACAATCAGACCTACGGTATGACCGGCGGCCAGATGGCTCCCACAACACTTATCGGTCAGAAGTCAACAACAACACGCTTCGGCCGTGACGCTGCTTCAACAGGTTATCCTATGCAGATGTGTGAGCTTATTTCCGTTCTCAAGGCTCCCGTATTTGTTGCAAGATATGCTCTCAACACTCCCAAGGGTGTTATGGATGCCAAAAAGGGTATCAAGAAGGCCTTCGAGCTTCAGCTTGCAGGCAAGGGCTTCACATTCATCGAGCTTCTTACAAACTGCCCCACAAACTGGGGTATGAGTCCCATTGATACACTCGAACACATGAACACAAATTCAATTCCCTACTTCAAGCCGGGAATCTACAAGGATGAGGAGGCAGAGGCTTAATGAAACAGTCATTTGTATTTTCAGGCTCAGGCGGACAGGGCATTATGTCAGCAGGTATGATGCTCGCTCATGCAGCCATTGATATGGAAAAGCACGCAACCTTCCTTCCTGAATACGGTCCCGAACAGCGTGGCGGTAGTGCTAAGTGTACAGTTATTATCAGTGACGATGAAATTGTTTCACCTCTTCCCAAGAAGAGTGACAACTTCGTTGCCATGAACGAACAGGCATATAATAAGTTCAAGGATGATGTCAAGGCAGGCGGTATTGTTGTTCTCAACTCAAGCCGTGTAACCTCAGAGGTTGACAGAGACGACATTAAGGTTATCTCAGTTCCCGTTGATGATATCGCTCTTGAGGTTGGTAACATCAAGGTTGCTAACATCGTTATCATCGGTGCTCTCATCGGTGCAACAGGTGTTGTAAGCAAGGAGGTTTTCGTTGCTTCTCTTGAAGAAAAGTTCAAGGCAAAGAAGCCCGAAATCCTTGAGATGAACATGAAGGCTCTTGAAAAGGGTATTGCCTTCGGTGAAAAAGTAAAATAATTCCGTAGGGGAGACCCTGTGTGGTCTCCCGGGATTATTACATAAAAAATTATTTTTAAAGGAGATAAAAACAATGGCAAAGTATTCATTTGACACAAAATTCAGCGTACTCATGAAGGATCCTCAGGTTATGGAAATCGTTAACGATCTCTGCCCTGAAATCATGAACCACCCCATGAAGAACCTTGCTCTTACAATGGGCTTCACTCCCAACATGGGTATGGTAGTTCTTTCAAAGATCTACTCAAAGGAAAAGATTGAAGAGTTCAGACAGAGACTCGAAGCAATCGAATAATTCTGACATTAAAAGGTGGCACACTTCATTCGGAGTGTGCCATTTCAGCGTAATAAACGAAAGAGGTATTAAAAGGTGATATACGACAGCTTGAAAAATTGTGCTCAGTACGAAGGCACACACGAGGGCTTCAGAAAAGGCTTTGATTTTATAAAAAAGGCAGTGAGCGAAAATCTTCCCGAGGGTCGCTATGAGCTTGACGGCACAGATGTTTACGCATTTATTCAGCAGTACACCTCAAAGCCTGAAGCTGAAAGCTCCTTTGAGGCTCATAAGCGTTACATTGATATTCAGTACATCGTTTCAGGTGTGGAGGTTATGGATTTTGCCGATGCATCAGAAATGAAGGTGAAAACTGAATATAGCGACGAAAAGGATGTTGGATTCTTCCTTGACTCTGACAATGCAGGAAGAATAATTGTCAGAGAAGGGGAGTACGGAATCTTCTTTCCTTGGGATGCTCATAAGCCGGGCATGTGCAAGGACAATAAGCCTGACACAGTCAGAAAAATCGTTGTAAAGGTTAAGTGCAGCTGACTGCATTTTTCTTTATAAGGCAATTGACAATTTGTTACAATAATGCTAAAATTGTAATTACAAAAATTTAAGGAGGGAATATTCCAATGAAAAAAATCTTATCAGTATTTCTCGCAGCATTGATGCTTCTCAGCCTTTGCGGTGTTGCTGCTTCAGCAGCTGAGGGCGAAGAGCTTGTTGTCACTGTTGCAAACGACCTTCACTATGACGGTGTTTACACAAAGCTTGCATCCGCAAACGGAAACAGTATCAACAAGGACTTTGCTCATGTAGGCCTTGCAACAAGACTTCCTCACGAAGCAAATGCAATCGTCGAAGCTTTCCTTGAGGATTTCGTTACAAGCGAAAGCAACATTCTCATTATCCCCGGTGACCTTACAAATGCCGGCACAAAGGAAGAGGTTGACGCTCTTGTAGCTTTATTCAGAGAAGTTGAAAAGACAGGCAAAAAGATTTTTGTTGCTCCCGGTAACCACGATATGTTCAAGAGAACAAAGGCTCAGTTTATGGAAGACTACGCTGAGTTCGGTTATACCGAAGCAAAAGAAATTGACTCAAAGTCAGCTTCCTACACAGTTGACCTTCCCAATGATTACCGTCTTATTGTTATTGACTCAACAGTTGAAAAGAGCGGTGCTCACAGCGTGTTTGAAGAAAGACTTCAGTGGGTTGCCGAGCAGGGTGAAAAGGCAAGAGCTGAGGGTAAAAAGCTCATCGGTATGCACCATCATAACTTCCTTGAGCATATGATTATGTCAAACCTTGTTCAGCCTAACGGTGTTGTTACAGCTAAGAGTGTAAATGCAGCTGAAACCTTCGCTAAGGCAGGCATCAAGTATATCTTCACAGGTCACACTCATGACCATGATATCGCTTCCTATACTGCAGCAGACGGCACAGTTATCTATGACGCTGTTACAGGCTCACTTAACGCTCTCGGCTCACTTTACAGAGTTGTTACCTTCGGTGACGAGGTTAAGTTTGAAACAAGAAGCGTTGATTCAATCGATACAAGCCTTCTTCCCGCTTGCATCAGCGACAACGCAAAGGCTATTGCAGCAGAAGATTTCTATAAGTATCAGGAAATCGCTACAAACCTCAGCTACTACCTTGTTTTTGATTATTACACAACTCCCGAACGTCTTGTAAGCTTCCTTAAGATCGAGGACGAGGAAATGAAGGCTCTTCTTAAGAAGGTTGCAGTTAAGCTTAACGAAGGCATCAAAATGCCCTTTGCAAAGGCTGACGAAACCGAAAAGGGCAAGAGCATCGAGTCACTTATCGGCCAGTATGATCTTACAATTCCCGAAACAGAATACAAGAATGTTATGGACCTTGCAGTAACAATTTATCAGGCTCATAACCTTGGTGATGAAAACTTCCCCGCATATTCAGATGAGGTTGTTCTTGTTACAAGAGGTCTCGGTGCAGTTCTCGGTTATGCTCTCAGTGACGTAACAGGTGAAGAATACGCAAAGGTTCTTTCCTTCGTCGCTAAGCTTCTCGGTGCAAACATTCCTGTTGACTTCCTTGTTTACGCAGGTGACGGCTTCACACGCTTTGAGGGCATCGAGGTTCTTATCACAACCGTTATTCTTCCTCTTGTTGTTGAATTCACAACAGATGATGCTCCCGGTGACTGCAATGTAAATCTTCCCGGTTATGCTGAGCTCGTTGAAGAGGAAAAAGAACTCACCTTCATCGAAAAGATGGTAGACTTCTTAAAGAAGATCTATGAGCTTGTAAGAACAATATTTACTTTCCTTCCTGTCTGGGAATAATCGTTTAATCTAATAATTTGTTTTTCCTCTCTCTGTTTTTTCAGGGAGAGGATTTTTTGTCAGTCGGCTGCTCATTTTAATAAGCCAATCACCAAAGGGCAGAAGTATCACCGTTGAAAGCACATTGAAGGCGATGTGCATAAAGGAAACCTGCATTGAGCCGTTGCCGATTTTTTTAATAAATGAGGGGAAGGGCAGAATTTCAAAGACAATGAAAAATATAATTGTGCCGATAACATTGAAAAGCAGGTGGATAACTCCCACTTGCTTTGCTTCCTTTTTTGCGCCAAGGGCGGACAGCATTGTAGGTATGACCGCTCCGATGTTCTGTCCGAAGATGATGTAAAGGGCGCTTTCGGTGCTTACAATTTCAGAAAGAGCAAGTGCCTGGAGGATTCCCACCGTTGCCGAGGAGCTTTGGAGAATCGCTGTCATAATGAAGCCGACAAGGATGCAGGGAATTTTGCCCTCGCATGAGGATACAAAGCTGAGAAAGGCTTCACTGCTTTTAAGATGAGCGAAGGAGGCTGACATTGTGTTCATGCCGAGAAATAGCAGTCCGAAGCCTGTCAGCAAATCAAGCAGATGTCGGCTCTGCTCTTTTTTTACTATGAGACGCCCGATTACACCCAAGAAAATTGAAAGGGGAGCAATTGCGGAAAAATTAAAGGCTATAAGCAGACTTGTAACCGTTGTGCCGATGTTTGCACCCATAACAATGCCCACGGCCTGTGAAAGGCTCATAAGTCCCGAAGAGACAAAGCCTACGGTCATAACCGTTGTTGCCGAGGAGCTCTGAATAAGTCCCGTTACAACAAGCCCTGTAAGCATTCCCGTGAATCGGTTTTTTGTCAGCACTCCGAGAGTGTGCTGAAGCCTTTCACCGAAGGCCTGCTGAGTGTGGTCACTCATCATAAAAATACCGCAAAGGAAAAGACCGATACCGCAAAGAAGATTTATAATGCTTTGTGTCACTTGCTCACCTTAATTCTTTTTATGTACTTGAAATCATTTCAATATTGAGTTATAATTAAATCAATATTGAAAAAGAGGTGTTAATATGACTCTTAATGTTATTCCCAGACCCAATAAGGTTAATTTTTACGGCGGAGCTCTTGATTCAAAGGAGTTCGGAATTGTTTACAGAATTGACGAAAGCCTTGGTGAAGAGGCTTACACAATAAGCATTCAGTCAACATCGATAACCGTTACATCAAAAGGGGAAAAGGGCAGATATTATGCCGATATTACCCTTAAGAAGCTTCTCAGTCAGGAAAGTGTTCCTCTTTGCAGAATCGAGGATGAGCCTGCTTACGGCTACAGAGGCTTTATGATTGACTCTGCAAGACATATGCAGACAATCGATGAAATCAAAAAGTACATTTCTGCAGCTGCAGAATTCAAGTTCAATGTTTTCCATTGGCACCTCTGTGACGATCAGGGCTGGAGAATTGAAAGTGAAGCCTTCCCCGAGCTGATGAAAAAGGGTGCGTACCGTGACTGTCACGGCTTTGGTTCAAAGGACGCAAGAGAATACGGCGGATACTACACAAAGGACGAAATCAGAGACATCATCGCTTTTTGCAAGGAGCGTTATATCGAGGTTATTCCCGAAATTGATATGCCCGGCCATACAACGGCTATAATTTCAACCTATCCTGAGCTTTCCTGTCGCGGTGATCAGATTCCTGTTGCCACAAACGGCGGTATTTTCAGAGATATTTTATGTGCAGGTAAGGACGAGGTGTACGAGTTCTGCTATAAGCTTCTTGATGAAATCATTGAGCTTTTCCCCTCAGAGAACATACATATCGGCGGAGATGAGGCTCCCAAGTCACGTTGGTGCAACTGTGAAAAATGTCAGGCTGTTATGAAGGCTGAAGGCTTTGATAATATCGAAAAGCTTCAGGGCTATTTCACAAACAAGATTACAGCTTACCTTGAAGGAAAGGGTAAAAAGGTCATGGCCTGGAATGAGACACTCAATTCAGGTATGGCAAAGGACAGCATCACCATTTGCAACTGGATGGACAGAGAGGGTAAGTGCGAGGATTATGCCAACAGGGGCGGTAAGGTTATCGCAGAGGATTTCTACCATTATTACCTTGACTATGTTTACGGTGTAACTCCTCTTAAGAAAACCTACACCTATAAGGTTCTTTCCGATAAGCTTACACAAGAGGGCAGAAAGAATATCATCGGTGTGGAAGCACCCATCTGGACGGAGTATGTTGAGGATTTCGAGAGAATGTGCTACATGTGTTTCCCGAGACTTATTGCCTGCGGTGAAGCCGGCTGGACAAGGGAGGAAAACAAGGACTATGACTCCTTCAGGCAGAGAGTGAAAACCTACGACGAAGCTCTTCGTCAGCTCGGTGTGAAAATGGCTAAGGAAAAGGAATGGGATCCTGATATTATTACAAGAACAAAGGATGCCCTCGGCCGTCTTAAGGACATTCTCAAACCTGAAGCAATCAAGGTTGCACTTTTCCCGAATAAAGAAATATAATGTAAAAAAATCGGTCACGGGGTTCGCCTGTGACCTTTTTTGCGGCAAAAAAGTGGCGTAAAAATGCGTTTCATATTTTAAAGGGTTTCTTCGGACTTAAAAAAATCCAAAGAAACCCTTTGTTTATCTTGGTTTATGCGGTCTGCACTTTTTTACAGCCCCTGCTGATTTCTGATTACTTTTTTTCACTGCTTGCATCTTCCTGCATTGTTTTGGCAAAATTAACACTGCGCTTGATTCCGTGAGTCATAATCGAGCTTATGATAAGAGCTACATCCTCTGCTGAACGGCGATTTTCCTTGTTCAGCCATGTCCAGATGAAGCTTGTCATACCTGCGGCAATGAACTGAATAATGTAAACCCTGAGCTCACTTGCATTTTCCGTGTCAATGAAGCGGTTGGTGAAACGGTTGAAGGTTTCGCCCATGCTTACATTGCTGTTACCGCTGAGGATAACAAGAAAGGTGTCACGGTTGTTTTCAATATATTTGAGAATTTCAGCAAGGAAGCTCTGAGTGGTGTAATCCTCGCCTGCGCATCTGAGATAAATTTCTCCGATGTCCTTTGTAATGTCCTCGAGGATTTCCTCGTAAAGGTCAAACTGTGTGTTGTAATGACGGTAGAATGTACTTCTGTTAACATCGGCACCGGCACAGATGTCCTTGATACTGATTTCATGAATGGATTTTTCACGCATAAGCTCAATAAGGCTTTGCTTAAGAAGCAGCTTTGTCATTCTGACTCTGCGGCCGTCGGGCTTGGAGATGCTGGTTTCCATAAAGTAACCTCCTGGATTTCAAATTACGGCTATATTATACAATAATTTTTGCGAAAATGCAACACTGTGTTTCAAAAAAATCATAATGAATTAAAAAGAATATTATCCGATTTTTTGTTGTGCTGAAATGTAAGCTGAAAGAGCTTTTTCGCTTGGATTTTCAGGTTTTTTTATAATTTCTCTGTTCAAATAAATAATTATGTGGTACAATAGGATGATAAAATGGCTTGATTTATATCCTTATACATAAAGAGAGGTGACCGATAGGTGCTTAAGGTTAATAACGTTACAAAAAAATTCAGAAAAGTAAAGGCGAATGACGATATTTCCCTTCTTCTTCAGCAAGGACAGATCGGCGTGCTTCTCGGACTTAACGGAGCAGGTAAATCTACTTTAATCAAATGCATCTGCGGACTTCTGAATTTTGAGGGAAGCATAACCGTAGGCGGCTTTGACTGTAAGAGCAGTGAAGCTAAAAGGCTTATCGGTTATGTTCCTGAAACGCCTGCACTTTATGATTATCTTACTGTTGATGAGCACCTTGAATTTATTCAAAGGGCTTATAAAATAAAAAATGACGAGCTTAAAAAGACTCTTCTTGATATGTTTGAGCTCTCGGATAAAACCGATAAGCTCGGTAAGGAGCTTTCAAAAGGTATGCAGCAGAAGCTTTCGATCTGTTGCGCTCTTATTCACGAGCCGAAGCTTGTGATTTTTGATGAACCTATGGTAGGACTTGATCCTTATGCGATAAAGGCACTTAAGAAGCTTTTTCTTGAGCTTAAGGAAAAGGGCGTCTGTGTGCTTATCAGTACCCATATGATTGACAGTGTGGAAAATTATTGGGACAAGGCCTTTATTCTTTCAAAGGGTGAGCTTAAGGCTCAGAAGGATTATGAAGAGGGCGTTCTTGAGGAGCTTTTCTTTTCAATCACAGCCAAGGAGAAATAAAAGTGAAAAGTCTTGTTTATCTTTCAGTATGCAGATATAAAAACAAGCTTTTCGAGCTTGTAAGAAGCCCTTTTAAATTTATACTTACTCTCGGCTTTGCCATTCTCACGGTGCTTAACCTTTTTGTTGACAGCTTCGGCTATTCCGGAGACAGACCTCTTGCCGAATTCAAAGCAATTATCCTTGCTTTTTATGTATGTACCTTTATAATGCAGTCTGTAAAGGGCTTCAGCCACGGCGGAACAATGTTCAGCCTGACGGATGTGAACTTCCTTTTTCTTTCACCGATAAAGCCTTCGGATGTGCTTTTTCACGGTATGTTAGGTCAGCTCGGCTCATCGCTTTGGATGGGGCTTGTGTTCATTTATCAGTTTGCACTGCTTAAAAGTTTTTATCCCGTCAGCGTAAAGGAAATGCTTATTTGCGTCATCGGTTACGGTGCAGTGACCTTTCTTTCTCAGCTTACGGGAATGCTGATTTACTTTTTTACCTGCGGTGAAGAAAAGAAAATTAAAAAGGCAAAGGCTCTTTATTTTGCCCTGTGTGCCGCTTTTGCTCTTTTGGTGTCGGTGAGATTCATCACCTCGGATAATTTTTCCATTTCAGGCCTTGCAATGGCTGTCACCTTCTTACCGATGAGATTTTTCCCCGTTGCAGGCTGGGTTTTTACCGCTGTTGACGGCTTCATTCTCGGTGACGCTTTCAAGATATCCGCAGGAGTTGCTTTATGTCTGATTTTTGTGATTTTCTGCTTTGCGCTTCTCAGCCTTTCAAAGCACGGCTATTATGAGGATGTGCTTCTCACGGCTGAAAAAACTACCGTGAGCAAGGAGTCGGGAAAAGCAGCTTCTGACATTAAGATTTCCTCAGATGGCAGAAAAGGTATAGATAAGGGTGAGGGAGCCTCGGTTATTTTCTTTAAGCATATGCTCGAAAACCGACGAAGTAAAAGCCTTTTGTTTTCTCCTACATCACTTTTTTATCTTGTTATTATTGCTGTTTATGCTCTTGTTTTCAAAAACGGAATCATTTCAGTTTTTGTAATGAGCTGCACTGCTTCAATTCTTACAATTCTCAGCGGAAGATGGATTAAGGAGCTTACAATGCCTTATATCTACATTCTTCCCGATAAGGCAGTCAGAAAGCTTTTCTTTATGCTTCCTGAAATGCTGCCGAAGATTATTGCCGAAAGCGTTGCACAGTGTGCCGTTATCGGTATGCTATGTAAGTCCGGTGTGAAAATGACGGTTGCTCTCATTGCTGCAAGGGTTGCTTTCAGCTTTCTTCTTATGGGCAGTGCTCTTGTCACGGCACGAATTTTCCGTGAAAGAGAAAAAAATAATATTTTTGCCGCCGTGTGCATTTTATCAGGAGTTATTTTCTCTTTGCCTTCGGCAGGCTGTGCAGCGTTTGTTGCCTTTTACGGCTTCGGACTTGTAAATGCGTTCTTTGTTATGGCGGCGGTGAATGTTGCCGTTGGCTTTATGCTTTTGTTTTTTGCAAGAAAGCTTCTGAGCTTTTCTGATTAAATACATCAAAGAAAGGGTTTTATTATGAAAGGTATAATTTTAGCCGGTGGCTCCGGAACAAGACTTTACCCCCTTACAATGGTTATGTCAAAGCAACTTCTGCCTGTTTATGACAAGCCGATGATTTATTATCCGCTTTCAACTCTTATGCTTGCAGGTATAAGAGAGATACTTATAATTTCCACACCTCACGATCTTCCTAATTTCAAGCGTCTTTTAGGTGACGGCAGCGAAATGGGTCTTAGGCTTTCCTACGCTGAACAGCCTTCACCCGACGGACTTGCTCAGGCATTCCACATCGGTGAGGAGTTTATCGGTGACGATTGCTGTGCAATGGTGCTCGGTGACAATATCTTTTACGGAAACGGCTTCAGAAAGCTTCTTTTAAGTGCAAAGCAAAAGGCCGAAAAGGGCATAGCAACAGTTTTCGGTTACTACGTTGACGACCCCGAAAGATTTGGTGTTGTTGAATTCGACGAAAGCGGAAAGGCGATTTCCATTGAGGAAAAGCCGCAGAGCCCCAAGTCAAACTACTGTGTGACAGGTCTTTATTTCTACGACAGAAGAGTCTGTGATTTTGCCAAGGGCATTGAAAAAAGCGCAAGAGGCGAATATGAAATTACCGACCTTAACGTAAAATATCTCAAGGCGGACAGCCTTTCCGTTGAGCTTTTAGGCAGAGGCTTTGCCTGGCTTGACACGGGCACAGTTGACTCGCTTCACGATGCAAGCGATTTTGTCCGTATGGTTGAAAAAAGACAGTCTGTCAAGATTTCAGCTCCCGAAGAGATAGCCTTCATCAATGGCTGGATTACAAGAGAACAGCTTCTTGAAAGTGCTGAAAAGTACGGAAAATCATCCTACGGTGCCCATCTTAAAAAGGTGGCAATGGGAAAATATCTCTATTAAAAAAGGATTTAAAAATATGAGAAAAAACACTTTTGAATGGTTCAGACTCGACAATGCGGCGAAGATTTTCCCGGGACAGAACACTAACTCCTGGTCAAATGTTTTCCGCTTCGGTGTTGAGATGAAGCGAGAGGTTGATCCTGAAATTTTAAGAGTTGCCCTTGACAATACTCTGAAGAGAATCCCTTCCTTCAATGTGCGTATCAGAAACGGCGCCTTCTGGCACTACTTTGAAAAAAATCCTAATCAGGCACCTATTATGCCTGATATAAAGAATATCTGCTACAGAATCAACTTCAAGGAGAATAAGGGCTTTCTTTTCCGTCTTTATTACAGAGGCAACACAATCAACGCTGACGTTTATCACGCTCTTTGCGACGGTTACGGTGCTGTGGTTTTTCTCGGCACTCTTGTGGGTGAATATCTCAGACTTTGCGGTGAAGAGGTGGCATATAACAACTTCGTTCTTGACACAAGTGAGCCTCCCAGGGAGGCAGAGCTTGAGGATTCCTATAACCGTTATGCCGATTCAAAGGTAAAGTTCAAAAGAGCCGACAAATGGGTTTACCATCACAGAGGAACAAAGACACCTATGCACGTGTGTAATTACACCATCGGTACAATGTCCTTTAAGGAGGTTCATGCCATTACAAAGAAGCTCGGTGTTACCGTAACGGAATTTTTTGCCGCAATCCTTCTTGATATACATTACAGAAAGCAGCTTGAAGAGGGCGGAAAGCAGAAGGAAATCAGCATTCAGGTGCCCGTCAACCTCAGAAAGGATTTTCCCTCAGAGACCCTTCGCAATTTTGTGCTTTGTCTGAGAGTCGTACTCAATCCCAATCTCGGTGAGTACACCTTTGATGAAATCCTCAGGCTTACGGCTCTTCAGCTGAGACTTGCCAACGATAAAAAGCTTATCAATTCTCTTATGACGGAAAACCTCAAGCTTGAGAGACATCCCGTTATGAAATATTTCCCCTTGCCGCTTAAAAATATAGGCGTGGGAATAAGCTTTGCGATAACAGGCGAGCAGACCACAACCTCACTTCTTTCAAATGTGGGACCCGTTAAATTCCCCGATGAGGTGGCAAAGCATGTTGAAAAAATGCTGATGTTCACCGGTGCAGGTAAGCTCAACGGAGCGAGATGCGGAACGATTACCTTCGGTGACAATATGATTTTCTCTTTTTCAAACTGCTATCAGGAAAGCGATATCGAAAGAGAGTTTTTCACCCGACTTGTCAAAATGGGTGTTCACGTAAAAATCGAAAGTAACAGAGAGTAAAAATAAAAGGAGTCAGTTATGTCATATTGTGTAAATTGCGGTGTGGAGCTTGAGGAAAGTGCCCGTAAATGTGTCCTTTGCAACACAGAGGTGCTCAACCCCAACAAGCCCGTAACAGATAAAAAAGAGCCTCTTTTTTCCGACGAGGCACACATTCCCGAGGGGATTTCCAAAAAATTTGTGGCTTATGTAATCAGTATGGTAATGCTTATACCAAGCCTTGTATGTATTCTTTCAAACATCTTTTTCTTCAAGGAGTCATTCTGGTCTCTTCACGTTCTTGCAGGCGGACTTCTCGCATGGATCATTTTCGTGTTTCCGTTTTTCTCAAGAAAGCAGAAGCCATATCTTATGTGGGGATTTGATACGGCTGCAGTAGGACTTTACGGCTTCTTCTTTTCAAGGATGCTCGGTGATCAGCAGAATATCTTCCTTAAGGTGTTTTTGCCTATACTTGCAATAATTTCCCTGCAGATGCTCATTTATATGCTTTGGGCAATCGGTAAAAAGAGACACATCATTTTAAAGGTGCTTCATCTTTTTGTTGATTTTGCAATTTTCGCTCTTCTTTGCGGCTTTGTGATTTATATGGGCCTCGGTCTTGAGATTGCAGGAGCAATCGGCATTATAATTTTTGTCTCATGCCTTTGCATTATCGGTTTTCTTTCATATTGCTACAAGAGTATGAGTATGAGACGCTACCTTTCAAAGAGATTTTTTACTTAAAATAAAAGACTACAGCAATTTTTACAGGTGATACTTTGGATAAATACACAGTGCTGAAAGAATATTTCGGCTATGATGAGTTCCGCCGGGGACAGGAAAAAATAATAGATGCAATAATGCAGGGGCGTGACGCCCTGGGCGTTATGCCCACAGGTGCCGGCAAATCTGTTTGCTTTCAGGTTCCTGCAATGCTTTTAAGGGGTGTGACAATCGTCGTTTCACCTCTTATTTCGCTTATGAAGGATCAGGTTAATTCTCTTAACAGCTGCGGAATTCCGTCAGTTTACATCAATACCTCGATGACGGAAAGGGAGTTTATAAACGCAAGGGTAAAAATACTTACCGGAAAAGTCAAGCTCATTTATGTTGCTCCCGAAAGGCTTGAAACAGAAGGCTTTTGTTCTCTTTGCAAAAAGCTCACCGTTTCTCTTGTTGCCGTTGATGAGGCTCACTGCGTTTCTCAGTGGGGACAGGATTTCCGTCCGAGCTATCTGCAGATAAAGGAGTTTGTTGACTCATTTAAAAAAAGGCCCGTGCTTTGTGCCTTTACCGCCACGGCAACACCGAAGGTAAGAACGGATATTCAGGAGCTTCTCTGCCTTGAAAATCCCGAAACCGTTGTCACAAGCTTTGACAGAGAGAATCTTTATTTTGAGGTGGTAAAGCCGAAGGATAAAATCGTGGCAGTCAGAAGATACCTTGACCTGTACACGGGAAAAAGCGGAATTATCTATTGCTCGTCAAGAAAAAGCGTTGATGAGCTTTATGAGTATCTTTCAGATGAAAAATACTCAGTTACAAAGTATCACGCAGGCATGTCAAAGCTTCAGAGAACGGAAAGCCAGGAGCTTTTCACTGAAAATAAAAAGGAAATCATTGTTGCAACCAATGCCTTCGGAATGGGTATTGACAAGCCTGATGTTTCCTTTGTCATTCACTTTAATATGCCCGGCGACCTTGAAAGCTATTATCAGGAAGCAGGAAGAGCCGGCAGAGACGGCAGAAAAGCCGACTGCATTCTTCTTTACGGCGGAAGCGATGTAAGAATTCAGCAGTATTTTATCAACAATCCCGAGGATAACGGTGAGCTTTCCGACGAGGAAAGAGAAAGGCTGAAGTTTCTGAGAAAAAAGAAGCTTGCACAGATGATAGCCTACTGTGAGGGTGATGTCTGCTTAAGGCAATACATCCTTTCCTATTTCGGTGAAAAAGGGGAGAAATGCGGTAACTGCTCTTGTTGCACTGGGGTGCTTACAAGTGTTGACGTTACTCTTGCTGCGCAGAAGATTTTCTCCTGTATAAAGCGACTTTCCGAAAAGGAGACATCAGGCACGGTAAGAGATGTGCTCAAGGGCAACCTTACCTCCTACATAAAGAAAAACGGCTTTGATGAGGTATCCACCTTCGGTATTATGAATGACTCTGCGGAAAGCGTCATAGATGAGCATATTTCCTACTTCCTTGAAAGAGGCTTCCTTGCAGCTGCAAGGGACGGAAGTCTTCGTCTCAAGCGTAAATGCAGTGCAGTGCTGAAGGGTGAAAGAGCCGTCAGAAAGCTCTGCGAAAGACCAGTCAGAAAGCTTGAAGCAAGGCCGGATATAATGCTTCTTATGAAGCTTAAAAAGCTCAGACAGGAATGTGCAAGAAAGGCGAGCCTGCCGGACTTTATCGTTCTTACCGATGCCGCTTTATCGGCTCTTGCAAGGAAAAAGCCAAAGAGCTTACAGGAGCTTGCGGATATACCCGGCTTCAGTATGGCAAAAATACAGAAATACGGACCTGTTTTTCTCAAAGAAATCAGCAGACATTGTACTGAAAATCTTGAAAATGGTTAAATAAACTGATATAATACTCTATTATTACAAATTTATGGAAAGGATTGATAAAATGAGCCGCAAAAAGTGGTGTGTCAATGAAATAAATAAGGCTCTCGCCTGTGAAATTGCGGACAGATTTGACATTGATCCTTTCGCAGCCTTGCTTCTTGCTGCAAGAGGCATAACCGATGACAGAGAAATCGAAGCCTTCTTTTCCGATGAGGCTCGGCTCAGCGATCCTTTTACCCTTATTGATATGGATAAGGCGGTTGAAAGAATCAACGAGGCAATTGAAAATGACGAAAAAATAGCTGTTTACGGAGACTACGATGCCGACGGTGTTACGGCAACGGCTCTTCTTTGTCAGTATCTTCAGATGAACGGCTGCTTTGTCATTCCCTATATCCCCGACAGAAACAGCGAGGGCTACGGTCTTAACTGCGGTGCAGTGAAAAGCCTTTGCGAAATGGGCGTAAGCCTTATTATCACCGTCGATAACGGCATTTCCGCAATAAAGGAAGCCGAATACATAAAAGAGCTAGGAATGGATCTTGTCATTACCGACCACCACAAGGTCGGAGAGGTGATTCCCGAAGCTGTTGCAGTTGTCAATCCTCACAGAAGAGACTGCCCGTCAGCCTTCAAGCATTTTGCAGGCGTGGGCGTTGCCTTCAAGCTTGTTTCTGCCTTGTGCGGTGACGGCGAGGAAGCACTTTCAATGTTTGCCGACCTTGTTACAATCGGCACTGTAGGTGACATTGTTTCTCTTACAGGGGAAAACCGACTCATTGTCAAAAAAGGCATTGAGATGATGAATGAGGGAACAAGCATCGGTATCGAGGAGCTTAAAAAGGTTGCAGGTGTCAGTGAAAAGACACTCAACTGTACCTCTGTTGCTTTTTCCGTTGTTCCGAGAATCAATGCAATGGGCAGAATCGGAAACGCTTCAAAGGCACTTGAGCTTCTTCTGAGCGAAAGCTGTGAGCAGGCCTTTGATGTTTCAAAGGTGATAGATTCAGCCAATGCACAGCGCCAGGAGATTGAAAAGGAAATCACTCTTCAGGCACAAAAGCAGATAGAAGAAAACCCCGATATGCTCAACAATCGTGTGCTTATCTTCTCAGGCAAGAACTGGCACGGCGGAGTTATCGGAATCGTTGCGGCAAGACTTGTGCAGAAATACGGTAAGCCTTGCCTTGTTATAACCGATGACGGTGAGGAGGCCAGGGGCTCTGCAAGAAGCATTGACGGCTTTTCACTTTACGAATGCATCAGCAGCGCAAAGGAGCTTTTGTCTCATTACGGCGGACACGTTCTTGCGGCAGGCTTCGGAATGAAAAGTGAAAACCTTCCTGCCTTCAAAAAGGCTGTTGAGGATTATGCCAAAACCGTCGAAATGCCCTTTGCAAAGCTTGAGCTTGACTGCAGACTCCGTCCGGAATTTATCAATTCGGATATTCTTACGGTTATTGACGCTCTTGAACCCTTTGGCGCAGGCAATCCTCAGCCCGTGTTCGGACTTTTCGGAATGAGCCTTACCGGCATTCAACCTATCGGTGGAGGAAAGCATCTTCGACTTTCCTTCAGAAAGGGAAACGCTAACATTTCGGGACTTCTCTTCGGAACAACTCAGGAGGAATTCCCTTACCTTGTCGGAGATACCCTTGACCTTGCCGTCAAGCTTGAGAAAAACGAATATATGGGTCAGGTCAAGGTCAGCATATATATAAGAGAATTGAGAATGTCACGCACCGATGACGAGCTTTACCTTAAAAGCCGTCGCCTTTACGAAAAAATACGACGCCGTGACAGACTTACAAAAAAGGAAGCCGAATTTGCCCTTCCCGACAGACAGCAGATTGCGGAGCTTTTCCGCTTCGTACGTGACAGCGGTGGCTGGCATTTTGATACAGATGTTCTCTGTTACCGCCTCGGCGGTGACGGAAGTAATGCCTGCAGAGTGCTTGTGGGTATTGATGTGCTTTGTGAATTGGGCATTTTCAGAAAAGAAGGGGAGAGCATTCTCCCTGCAAACCTACAGATAAAGGTCAACCTTGAGGATTCAAGACTTATGAAGTATCTGAAAAAAGCAGGAAAGGAGAGCTGACAATGGAAAGCTACGAAAAGGATTATCTTAGGCTTATTGCGGATTACCAGAACACATTTTCACCTGATGATATTGAAAAGATAAAGAAGGCTTATTCCATTGCCTGTGAAGCTCACGCCAATCAGAGAAGACGTTCCGGTGAGCCTTACATCATTCATCCCGTTGCAGTTGCAAAAATCCTTGCAGAAATGGGAATGGATGCTGAATCAGTTTGTGCGGCTCTTCTTCACGACGTTGTTGAGGATACGGAAACCACCTCCGAGGAAATCCGTGAAATTTTCGGTGAAAGCATAGAGCAGCTTGTTGACGGAGTTACAAAGCTCGGTCAGATTCCTCTTTCCGCAAGCAAGGAAGAGCAGCAGAGCGAAAATGTAAGAAAAATGTTCCTTGCAATGTCAAGGGATATCCGAGTTATCATTATCAAGCTTGCTGACAGAGTTCATAATATGAGAACTCTTATGTTTATGCCTGAGGAAAAGAAGCGCTATAAGGCAAGGGAAACCCTTGAAATTTATGCTCCTATTGCTCACCGACTCGGTATCCGAGCCTTCAAGGAGGAGCTTGAGGATCTAGCAATCAGCTATCTTGACCCTGTTGCTTACAAGGAAATTGCAAACACCCTTGAAAGCACTGTTGAATCCCGTCAGAATTTCCTTGACGGCATCAAATCAGAAATTCTTGAGCGTGTCAGACAGGAGGTTCCCAATGTTCACATTGAGGGACGAATCAAGTCAGTTCACGGCATTTACAGAAAAACATATATGAAGGGCAGAACCTTCGACGAAATTTACGATATTTATGCAGTAAGACTCATAGTTGACTCTGTTTACGAATGCTATTGCTGTCTTGGCGTTATCCATGATATGTTCAATCCCATTCCCGGCAGATTCAAGGACTATATCTCAACTCCCAAGCCGAATATGTATCAGTCACTTCATACTACGGTCATCGGCAGAGCCGGTGTGCCCTTCGAGGTGCAGATAAGAACCTGGGAAATGCACCACACCGCTGAATACGGTATCGCGGCTCACTGGAAGTATAAACTCGGAATGAGCGGCAAGGCGAAGTTTGAAGAAAGACTTTCCTGGATCAGACAGCTGCTTGAAAATCAGCAGGACAGTGACGATGTTGAAGATATCGTAAAGACAATCAAAACCGATTTCATTCCCGAAGAGGTATTTGCCTTCACTCCCAAGGGTGATGTTATCAGTCTTCCTATGGGCTCGTGCATCATCGACTTTGCCTATGCAATTCATTCAGGTGTCGGTAACAAGATGATAGGCGCCAAGGTTGACGGCAGAATTGCAACCCTCGATCATAAAATCAATAACGGTGAAATCATTGAAATTCTCACAACCTCCTCCCGTGACAAGGGTCCGAGCCGTGACTGGATAAAGATTGCCAAGACATCCTCGGCAAGAACGAAAATCAAGGGCTGGTTCAAAAAGGAGAAAAGAGAAGAGAATATCATTGAAGGTAAGGCAGAGGTTGAAAGAGAGTTCAAGCGTAACAACATCAACCTTCCCGATAAGCAGATGGCAGAATTTCTGATGAAGTTTGCCGAAAGGCAGCACTGCAACAGCCTTGATGATTTCTTTGCCGCAATCGGTTACGGCGGTGTAATTCTTACAAACCTTCTTCCGAGAATCAAGGAAGAATATCAGAAGATAGTCAAGGAAAGCCAGCCTCAGCAGGAGCTTGTTGCCGAGGCAAAAATCACACAGCCTAAAAAGGTTGTAAAGAGTGCCGAGGGCATCATCATTGAAGGAATTGACAATTGCCTTGTCAAGTTCTCACGCTGTTGTGACCCTCTTCCCGGTGACGATATTATCGGCTTTATCACAAGAGGTCACGGCGTTTCAATTCATACAAAAAAATGCTCAAACGTACCCAAGGACATCTCAAAGGCCGCAGAGCCTGAAAGATGGATTAATGCCCGTTGGGATACAATGGTGCAGAATTCCTACCGTGTAACCCTTGCTGTTACCTGTATGGACAGAGTGGGTATGCTGGCTGACCTTTCAGCCGTAATTGCCAATATGCACGTTATGATTCATTCAATTTTCACCAAGGACACCAACGCCGGCAGAAGCACTGTTTATATGACCATTACGGTCAACGGCGCAGAGCATCTTAAGAGTGTCTGCGAGAAGCTTAAGAAAATCAAGGGCGTGCTTTCAACGGAAAGATCAGGCCTGTAAAAGGCATCGTAAGCGATGCAGTAGTGAGTGGTCAGGGCATCGCAAGCGATGCAGTAGTAAGTAGTGAGTAGTAAGTAGTCAGGGATGCCTTCGGCATCAGGATCGCGTAGGGAAGATCCCCACATGGTCTCCCGACAATTCTTTTATAAGAGGTAAAAATGAAAGCAGTAATTCAAAGAGTAACAAAAGCAAAGGTCACCGTTGACGGTGAAGTCACAGGACAGATAGGCACAGGCTTTCTTGTGCTTCTGGGTGTGATGCAGGAGGATACGGAAAAGGAAATGGAGCTTCTTGCAAAGAAGGTTTCGGAAATCCGCATCTTCACCGACGAAAATGACAAAATGAACCTCTCCCTTGATCAGGTTGACGGAGAGGTGCTTGTGGTTTCACAGTTTACCCTGTGTGCCGATATGAAAAAGGGCAGAAGGCCCTCCTTTATTCCCTCTGCACCGCCCGAAAAAGCAAACAGACTTTACGAAATGTTCTGTGATGAGCTTCTTAAAAAGGGCGTACGAAAGGTAGAAAAAGGCGTTTTCGGTGCTGATATGAAGGTTGAGCTTCTTAATGACGGTCCTGTTACAATTGTGATGAACACAGATGAATGGCTGAAATAAATTCACAATTCACAATTCAAAATTCACAATTAAAGAGGTTTTAACTAATGAGAGAAAATAATATAATAGTCGACAAAAGCAAAAACTTTGCATTAAGGATAATAAAATTGTATCAATATATGGTTTCGGAAAATAAAGAATATGTGTTGTCTAAACAGGTGTTGCGTTCAGGTACAAGCATTGGTGCAAATGTAAGGGAAGCAGTGCGAGGTCAAAGCAAGGCGGATTTCTATGCGAAATTAAATATATCTTTAAAAGAAGCCGAGGAAACATTGTATTGGCTTGAACTTTTACATGAAAGCGGATACATTAAAACCGAACATTATGAAGATATTTATAAGGATTGTAAAGAAATAACCAGAATACTTACTGCAATAATCAAAACCAATAAATAAAAATAATTGTGAATTGTGCTTTGTGAATTGTGAATTTTATGGAGGTTAACTATGCTTGAACTTAAGATTTTCTCTCCCGGTATGGTTTATGCCAACTGCTATATCGTCAAGGACGAAGAAAGCGGTGACGCTTTTGTGGTTGACCCGGGTTCTTATACCAAAAGACTCGAAGCTGTGCTTTCTGAAATGAAAATTGAAAAGCTTCGTTATATCCTTCTTACTCACGGTCATTTTGACCACATTGAGGGTGTGAAGAAGCTCAAGGAAAATTACGGCGGAGAAATTGTCATTCACAGTGAGGATGCCGATTGTCTTCACGATAAAAAGAAATCTCTTGCTTCAAAGTTTTTCTTTATCCAGAATGATGTTACCGCTGATAAGCTCGTTTATGACGAGGATACGCTTTCCTTCGGTGACGGTGAAATCAAGGTTGTCCATACTCCCGGTCATACTGTCGGGAGCGTGTGTTACCTTCTTTCCGATATGATGTTTTCGGGCGATACCCTTTTCAGAAACACCATCGGAAGAACTGATTTTCCCGGTGGAAGCTTTGAGCAAATAAAAAAATCCCTTCAGAAGCTCAGCCTTCTTGAAGGGGATTACAAGGTTTATCCCGGTCACGATGTGAGCACGACTCTCATCGCAGAGAAGAAGCGTAATCCCTATTTTTAGTAGTAAGTAGTGAGTAGTAAGTAGTAAGGAAAGTAGGGACAGGTTGTGCCGTGTCCGCATTGTAGTCGGGATTCGTCTAAGGAGACAAAAAATGTATCTTATCAACCATAATCATAATTATAATTACGAAACAGAGAATCTTTTAAGGCTCTTTTTTCCTGATAAAATTATCCGCAGTGAAGAAATTCCCGAAAATGAGGATTACATCTTCACTTGCCTTGACGGGGGAAAAATAACCGTCAGACTGAGCCTTACGGGTGAAATAACTGAAAAGAATGAGGAGTATTCTGAAGGGGATATTCCTTCTTTTGATACAAATGAAAGCTTTTTTGAAAGAAAAATTGCTCTTATGATGTTTGATATTCTTTGTTGTGCAACAGGCTACACACCTCCCTGGGGTATTCTCACAGGCGTAAGACCTGCAAAGCTTATGGGTAAACTCTGCACTTCAATGGGCGAGGAAAAGGCAAAGAATTATTTTATAAATGAGCTTCTTGTAAGCAAGGATAAAACTGAGCTTGCCCTCACCGTTTCAAAAAAAGAAGCTCCGATTATCGATAACGCAAGTGAAAGAGACTCATTCTCTCTTTACGTTTCAATTCCCTTCTGTCCCACACGATGCAGCTACTGCTCCTTTATTTCCCATTCAAACGATAAGGCAAGAAAGCTTATGCCCGAATATACGGATTATCTTGTAAAGGAAATAGAAGAAACGGGAAAAATTGCAAAGCAGCTCGGGTTGAAGCTTGAAAGCGTTTATTACGGCGGCGGTACACCTACTGCTCTTACAGAAGAGCTTCTTAAAAAGGTCACCGATGCCGTAAGTGCTAACTTTGACCTTTCATTTGTTAAAGAGTACACCATTGAAGCAGGCAGACCCGACAGCGTCACAAGGGAAAAATTCCGTATAATGAAAAGCTGCGGCTGTGAAAGAATCAGCATCAATCCGCAGACCTTCAACGACGAAGTGCTTAAGGTTATTGGCAGAAACCACACGAGTCAGCAGACCCTTGATGCTATGAAAACAGCAAGGGAAGAAGGCTTCACCTTCATTAATACCGACCTTATTGCAGGTCTTCCCGAGGACACACTCGACTCCTTTGCAAATACCCTGGAAACAACGCTCTCTCTTGAGCCTGAAAATATAACCGTACATACCCTTGCTCTCAAGCGTTCTTCAAACATTGTTACGGAAAACAGAGAAACCAATTCGGGTGTTCTTGCTTCTGAAATGCTTTCTCTTGCACAAAAGAGACTTACTGAAAGCGGTTATAAGCCCTATTATATGTACCGGCAGAGCAAGTGCCTTGGTAACCTTGAAAATGTCGGCTGGGCAAAGGAAGGCTACGAATGCCTTTACAACGTTTATATGATGGAGGAATGCCATACAGTTCTTGCTGTCGGTGCAGGTGCGGTTACAAAGTTAAAAAATCCTGACGGAAACGAAATAGAACGAATTTTTAACTATAAATATCCATACGAATATATAAGCGACTTTGATGAAATAATAAAGCGCAAAAGTCAGATTGAGGAATTTTACAGAAAGCTCAACAGTTGAGCAGTAAGTAGTAAGGAATTGGGTAATTCACAACGCACAAAGCAGTAAACTATCAACTTTACCAAAAAAGGAGTTGCTTCAATGGCAAATTACGATTTAAAGCTTATAAATGCCCGTTTGAAAGACGATTCTCATGCCTTCATTGACGAATGTGAAAAGGCATACCGTTTACAGCTTGACAGTATCGTAAAGGACATTGAAAAAGAGGAGGGGAGAGTCCTTGTGATGCTCGCAGGGCCAAGCTCCTCAGGTAAAACAACAACGGCAGGACTTCTTAAAGAAAAAATTACTGTTACAGGCAGAAATGCAAGTGTAATTTCTCTTGATGACTTTTACCTTATAAACGGTGAACCCTTTACCTTTGAGGATGGTACGGTTGATTATGAAAGAGTGGATGCTCTTGACGTGCCGATGATTACTGCTTGTCTTCACGAGCTTATGGAAAAAGGCGAAAGTGATATCCCCGTATTCTCCTTTCACACCAAAAAGAGAACAGCATTCAGAAGGGTGAAGATCTCCCGTGACGAGGTGCTGATTGTGGAAGGCCTTCATGCGCTCAATCCAGTTATTACTGAGCCGTTGAAAAATGAAAATATGAAAAAGCTGTACGTCAGTGTGTCATCAAGGATAACTGACGATGAGGCTGTGCTTTTTACAAAAAGAGACCTTCGGTTTATCCGCAGGATGATAAGAGACTACCACCACAGAAGCACCGAGGTTGAATATACCTTTTATCTTTGGAAGGGTGTGAGAATGGGTGAGGACAGGTATCTATTTCCTTTCAGCAAAAATGCGGATGTGAGAATAGATTCAATCCATCCTTATGAGGTTTCACTTTTCAGAAATACGGCAATTACTCTGCTTGAAGGTGTATCTGCCGACAGCATATACTATGAAAGAGCAGAAGAGCTTAAAAGAAAGCTTGAAATGTGCGAGGTGCTTGACCTTTCTCTGATGCCTGATGATTCGCTGCTCGGAGAGTTTATCTGATTGCAGGAACGGGTAGTAAGTAGCAAGGATTTACAATCAACGGATTTAACATCGGAAACCCGTTAATTATGCGGCGCAGATTTTTATGCTTGCAAAGCTTTTATCCGCAACAATAATTTTGCATTTCGTATTCCTATAGGGAGTTGATAATTTTGTCAGAAAGAAAAAAACAATCCCTGCTCACAGGAGCAGGTGTGCTGGCAATTGCCACAGTTATAGTAAAGCTCATCGGAGCAGTTTATAAAATCCCTCTTACCAATCTCATAGGCCCTGAGGGTTACGGCTACTTTACGGGTGCCTATGCAGTTTACACGCCGCTTTATGCCATTTCAATGGCAGGTCTTCCCGTTGCCGTTGCGGCTCTTGTTTCAAAGAATGTTGAAACGGGACGTATAAGGGACGCACAGCGGATTTTCGCAATATCAAAAAAGCTGTTTCTCACAATCGGACTTGCCTGTACGGCGCTTCTCATCCTTGTGGCTTATCCTTATTCAAAAATGGTCGGTGCTCCCGATAACTACATCAGCGTCATAGCTATTGCACCCTGCGTGCTTTTCTGTTGTCTTATGTCAGCCTACAGAGGCTATTACGAGGGACTTAACAATATGACACCTACAGGTGTTTCTCAGGTTATTGAGGCGGCTTTCAAGCTTGCAGTGGGTCTTGCAGGAGCATACATCTTTATGGATAAGGCTCTTTCCTTTTACCGTGAAAATGCTGTTAACGGTGTACTTACCTTCTTTGGCAGAGAAGTGACAGATGAAAGCACGGCTCTTAGCGTAATGTATCCCTATGCCGCTGCTGTTGCGATTTTAGGCGTTACGGCAGGCTCTGTTGCATCCTGGCTTTACCTTTTCATCCTTTACAGAAGAAAAGGTGCAGGCTACACCCGTGAGGAGCTTATCAATTCTCACGAGCCGAGAAGCTCAGGAGAGCTTACAAGGGAGCTTCTTAAAATTGCAGTTCCCGTTGCCGCTTCATCGCTCATTCTCAATATGACAAATGTAATTGATGATTTTACAATAAGAGCAAGGCTTAATTACGCTCTTGAAACAGGTGCAGATATCATCAAATCAATGTATGCTGAGGCTCTTAACGCTTCGGGAACTCTCGACAGCGGTATTTCCACCTATCTTTACGGAATTCACGGCTCGGTAATCAATATAAAAAATCTTATCCCTACAATCACTCTTACCCTCGGAGTAAGTGCTATTCCCGTTATTTCAAAGGCCTGGGCAACAAGAGACACCAAGGGGATAAAGGTTTCTGTTGAATCGGCTTTGAGGGTCACAATGATGATAGGACTTCCTGCAGGCTTCGGACTTGCAGCGCTGAGCGAATCAATTCTCGGCCTTCTCTACTCCTCAACGGCGGAGATTGTCCCTATTGCCGCACCTATTCTCCGAACCTACGGCTTTGCAATGTTTCTTTTTGCCGTAGCTTCACCAATGACAAATCTCCTTCAGGCTGTGGGTAACACGAAGGCGCCGATAATAAGCATCCTTGCAGGCGCTGTTGCAAAGATTACCTATAACTTCATTATGATAGGAAAGCCTGAAATCAACATTCAGGGAGCGGCAGGCGGTTCGGTTCTTTGCTATGTGATTATGGCAGGTCTCAACCTTTATTTCCTTTTAAAAACAACGGGAGTAAAGCTCGATTTTCTTTCAGTTTTCCTTAAGCCCTTTGTTGCTGCTACGGCTTGCGGAGGTGTTGCCTGGGGCAGCTTCAGGCTTCTTACGGATAATCTGAGCCTTGATTCTAAGCTTTCATGCCTAATTTCTATCGCGTTTGGTGCGACAATTTATGCAATTGTGTTGCTTTTTGTTAAAGGAATTGCAAAAGATGACCTTTTAATGCTACCAAAGGGTGAAAAAATTGCAAAAGTCCTTGCAAAATTCGGATTATTAGGGTAAAATAGACGCATTGAGGTTTTTGATATGGTAAATTTTGACTTTAAAGACAAATACGACATTAACGACTTACTTAAAATTATGGAGCTTCTGCGCTCTCCGGGCGGTTGTCCCTGGGATGCAGAGCAGACTCACGAAAGCATCCGCAACAGTCTTATTGAGGAAACCTACGAGGTAATCGAGGCTATCAATAAAAAGGACAAGGAGCTTTTGCAGGAAGAGCTCGGTGACGTGCTTTTACAGGTAGTTTTTCACGCACAGATGGAAAAGGAAAAGGAAAGCTTTGATTTTTCCGACGTATGTGACGGTGTGTGCAAAAAGCTTGTTGAAAGACATCCTCACGTTTTCGGATCTGTCAGCGTGGAGTCAACAGACGATGTTCTTAAAAACTGGGACGACATCAAGCGCAAGAGTAAGGGTCAGAAGACTCAGGGCTCTGCAATGGAAAAAATTCCCAAGGAAATGCCTGCTCTTATGAGAGGTGAGAAAATTCAGTCAAAGGCAAGAAAAGCAGGCTTTGACTGGGATGAGATTGACGGTGCCTTTGAGGCTCTTGAAAGTGAAATCAAGGAGCTTAAGGAAGCAATGAAGTCAGGTCACAGAAAGGATATTGAAAACGAGATGGGTGATGTGCTTTTCTCCTGTGTCAATGTTTCAAGGTTCCTTAAGGTTGACCCGGAGCTTGCTCTTACAGCGTCAAACGAAAAATTCATCACCCGTTTTCTTGAGGTTGAGCGTCTTGCAAATGAGCAGGGCATCAACATGAAGGAAAAGTCAATCGAGGAGCTTGACGAGCTCTGGAAGCAGGCAAAAATCAATTTAGCATCCAATTGAGCTTAGTGCTCGTGGAAAAATAAATAATTTTTTGGAGGACACAAAAAATGAATAAAACAGAACTTATCAATGCAGTAGCAGCTAAGGCTGAAATCTCAAAGAAGGACGCTGACAAGGCTGTTGCAGCAGTTCTTGCTTCAATCGAAGAAGCTCTTGTAGCAGGTGACAAGGTTCAGCTTATCGGCTTCGGTACCTTCGAAGTTAAGGAAAGAGCTGCAAGAACAGGTCACA
>JAZKYQ010000115.1:0-19402 GCA_045612205.1 Acutalibacteraceae bacterium
TACTACAGTAACGCCACATGGGGCGTCCCCTACTGCACCGCTTCAGCGGCGTCTCCCATACAACGTAAAAAAGACGGCACAAAAGCCGTCTTTTTTACGTTTATGCTTCTTTGATTACGTATCTGTAGAAATCCACTGCAGGAGCAAGGGTTGCAATATCAACATTTTCATCGATACCGTGAACGCTGTCAAGCTGCTGCTTGTCAATCTTGAAGGGAACAAAGCGCAGACAGCTGTCACACACTCTGCAGAAATATCTGCTGTCTGTTGCGGCATTCATAATGTAGGGAACAGCCTTGTAGCTCGGGAAAACAGCTGTAACTGCCTTTTCAATGAACCTGAAGGCCTCGCCCTTGAAGTCTGTGATGTCTGACTCGATGCCGTCATCGATGATAACTGTTTCAATGTCATATTTCTTTGCAAGAGCAGTAATTGCATCAACGCTTGCCTTCTTGCCCTGATGGTGTGAGAAGCGCATATTACCTACTACCCATGCTTCCTGAGGAATAACATTTGCACCGTCGGAGCCCTTACTCATTGTAAAGGCAAGAGTTGTTCTGAGCATTGCCGCACCTGCAGGTGAAATCATAGGCATAACCTTCTTGAGCACAGGCTTGAAGGAATCAACATTACCGCAGGCTGTTTTCATAATGCCGCTCATTGTCGGAGCAAAGCGTGAAAGCATCTCCTTTACCGTGTCGGACATATAAACATCGAAGCAGGCTGCCTTTTCAGCCTCTGCCATAAACTTGCCAAGACGAACAAGAGGAGTGTTCTTGCCGGGGGCTGAAGCGTGACCGCCGTTTGATTTAGCGATGAACTTAAGGTCAACATAACCCTTTTCACCAACACCGACCATTGCAAAGGTTCCGTCAGCACCGCCGATAGGATCGTGCAGAATCATACCGCCCTCATCAAGCACCATATGGAATCTGATGTTTCTTTTCTCCAGCTCACGGGAAATAATATCTCCGCCTTCACCACCGATTTCCTCGGTGCAGGCAGTTACAAAATAGGTATCTCTCTTAGGAGTAAAGCCTTCACTGATAAGCTCCTCTGCTGCCTGAAGCATCATTGCAAGGCCACCCTTTGTGTCAAGTGTGCCTCTGCCCCATACCTTGCCGTCGGCAATTGCGCCTGAAAATGCAGGGTGAGTCCACTCACCGCTTGCTTCAACAACGTCGTGGTGGTTCATAAGCATAACGGGCTTAAGTGAAGGATCCGTGCCCTTCCATTTAAGAAGAAGACTGCCGTCAAAGTTCTCAACCTCGGCTGTTTTGAAAAGATTGGGATAGGTTTCACGAAGCACCTCATGAAAGCCTGAGAATTTTGAAATATCCTTGCTTTCTCTTGATGAAATAGTTTCAACTTTAATAAGCTTTGAAAGAATTTCAGCATACTGCATTGAACGATTGTCACTCATATTTTACATCTCCTGAAAAATTGATAATAGATATTATAGCATATGTATCGGATAAAATAAAGTTTTTTAAGAACTTTAAAGTAAATTTGCCCTGCCTTTAGTCGGGATAAGTCACCTGTCTGCCTGTTACAGCCTCGATAAGCTTACCGTAAGCAACGGTTGCAAGCTTCTGAGCTGCACCCTTGACGGCAAACTCACGTGCCATTTTGTATTTGAATTCGTCGCCCTTCTGCTTTTCCTCTTTCACCTTTTCAAAGTCGAAGTTATCAAACATACGCTCAACTCTTGTTTCGTAATCCGAGGTATCCTTTTCGTCAAGTTCAATCACACGGTAACCGCACTGTGTGGAGTGGAAAAGGCCGATATAACGGGTGCTAAGGGAGTTGGTGATGTCAATCCCCTTATGCTCAACAGCAAAGGCATTGGTGTGGTCGTGACCTGTGAACATTGCAAGAACATCACCCTTTTCAACCATTGCATCAAACTGACCGTAGTTTTCATAGCCGGGACAGGGAGTTTCTCTGATAGTGCCGTAATTTACTCTGTCGGGATCAAAGAGATAATACTCATCGTCATTGTAAAGATGCTTGTAGGAATATGACTTATGGGAGTCGGACTTCTGAAGCGCATCATAGATTTCACCAACGATAATGTGTTGGAAAACAAGTGAGTTCACTTTCTCGCCGCCGTTTTCTTTTTTGAGCTTGTCGGAGGTTTCCTTGTACCATTCAATCTGATCGGGCTGAACACAGCTGTATCTGCCCTCAGCGTCGTAGTCACCCGAGTCAAACACCCAGAGGTTGAATTTCACCTTTTCACCGTCGGAGGAAAGCACGGGAATGTTGTATGTACCGCAGCCTGTAAGAGCCTCACCGTCATCGGTGGAAACAGAGCAGGAGAAGGTGTTGTAATAGGCCATAAGCTCTTGTCTTGTCATTGCACCCTGCTCGGAATCGTGGTTACCGAAGGTTACTGCAACGGGAATATTTCTTGAATCAAAAACATTCATAATCGCATTGATAAGCTTCTTTGTATCCTCCTCGGTTTCGCAGTTGAGGACAATGTCACCTGTGAGCATAACGATGTCGGGCTTTTCCTTGTCGCAGGCCTCTTCAACCATCCAGATTGTGGGTTCAAGGTTGTGGTTATGCTTAAGGTGTGTGTCGGTAATGTGCAGAATCTTAAGCTTTCCGTCTTCGCCGAACTTAATTGTTTTATCTGTTTCCTTCTGACTGTCAGCAGGGCTGTAATTCACACCGCTGTAATCGGGTCTGATTGAAAGCGCAAGAGTTCCTGCAATCATAAGCACGAAAGCAAGTAAAATTCCTAAAATGATTTTCTTCTTCATATTTTAACCTCCGTAAGAGCAATAATTCTTTCTTATTATAGCATCAGTATTGTTTTTATTATCATTATTCTGAAACTGCTTTTTCTATAATCTCAACCTCGGCTTTTTCACCGTTTACATATTCACCGTTCTGATAATATGCCACTGAATTGATTTTCACATCAGCGCCCTCAGGCACATAAAGCTCAGCCTTCATTCCCTCGGGCAGGGTAAGGCCTACATCATAGCCCTCGCTTGTTTTTTCGTAGTTGAGAGTGATAAGTCCCTTCACGCTCGGCACGGTACAGCTTAAGACTTCGGAAAGCTCATACTGCGGATCAATTTTAACCTTTTCGTAGCCTGCTTCAAGTGGTGCGATACCTGCAAAGTGCTTACTCATTATCACAAGAGGACCACCACTCCAGGCGTGGTTCATTGTGCCCTGCCATGAGTTCCAGAATTCCCAGAGAGTTGAGTAATCCTCGTTGACCATACCCTCGTATCTGTCCTTGATTCTGTCTCTTGCAGCTTCATATTCACCCATTTTGCAAAGAGCCTCAAGAACATAATATTCCATATAGGGACTTGAATTCTGTGTAGTTTTAAGAACATTCAGAACTGCATCATACTGCTCTTCAGTTGCAAGACCTGCCAAAACTGCAAGAGCGTTTGCTCTGTCGTCACAGCTTTTCACGTCCTCACTTTTAAAGCCCTCCTCTGTCCAAAGAGCCTTATAGCCCTGTGCGATTATCTGCTTTCTTTCGGTGATAAAGGCGATATCCTCGCTCTTATCAAGAAGTCCTGCCATTTCCTCCACGGCTGAAAGAGCATAATAAACCCACGCATTTTCAATAGCGGTCATATCTGCCTTTTTACCCCAGTCAGGCCAATCCCAAGAGCCGCTGCGGTGAACAACAAGGTTATTTTCACCGGTTTCCCAAAGCTTAAGATAATCAAGTGAAGCATCATAAACCTTTTCAACAAACGCCTTGTCACCTGTGTACTCATAATAGGTCAGAAAGCCGACAACACCTGCAAGCTGCTGAACGGGAAGCTCAAAATAGTCGCCGCTTATGGGCACAACTGTCTGAAGCACCTTTGTTTCATCAATGTGGGAAAGCATTGCATCGACACCCTTCTGATAAAGAAGGTAAGAGTTACTGTCCATAGAGTACATTGTCATAATCATTTCACTTGTGACGTCGCCCCACCACTGAGCTCTTTCTCTGTCGGGGCAGTCCATAAAGTTATCACGCATAGTAACATAAAGGGTGCGAAGAGACTTCTGCCACAGTGAATCCATAAATTCGTCGTCACTTCTGTAGTCACCGCTGAAGGAGCTGTCATAGCCCGTTTCACGGTACTCAAGGGAAAGAACCGTAACACCCTTCGGGATTTTATAGGTAATATGCTCACCGTTGAACCAACCGAGAGCCTCAAACTCCTGCTCACCCTCCTTGGTAATATAGGTAGTGGAAACCGCACCGATGAGAGTATTTTCCGTTGTTATGCGGATTTTTTTACCTGCAGGAGCAATAACCTTCAGATAAGGTGTAAGCTGAGCGTTATAGGGAATGTCCACGGTGATTTTTTCACCGAAGAGATCTTTCACGGTATAATTCTCGTACTTCTCTGAATTTTCGTAAGGCTTAAGGCCGTAATCCTTTAAGAAGGGTATTCCTCTCGGGTAGAGCTTGCCGTAAGCACCCTCACCGCCAAGAGCATATTCCGTGGCATTCTCCCACTCGGAATGGTCAAAGGTGTCCTTCAGCCAATCACTCATATCCTCTCTTGCATCAAAGTAAATGCTGTACTCGGGAAGGCGGTAGTTAGGCGGATAAAGGGAGGAAGGCACATAAGCGTCATTACGTTTTGCCTTCCAGCTTTCATCGGAAAGGATGGAAACATCCTCGCCCACGGCTTCAAAAAGAAAGCCGCCCTGACCGCTTGAGTTATATGAATAGCTTGTTTCATTATCCCAATACCACACAAGAGCACAAATGCGGTTTTCGCCTTCCTTAAGATAAGGTACGATATCGATGCTGTCATAGTAGCCGCTGTTTTTTTCGGGGCCACGCTTCACGCCGCCTTCAAAAACGACGGTTTCTCCGTTTATGTAAAGCCAGTATTTTGAGTCTGCCGAGATATGGGCAACGAGCTTTTCAGGCTTTTTTTCAAATCTGACATTTTTACTAAAGCACATCCAGGTGTTCTTCTGCCCGGGCTCATCCTTGCTCCAGATCCATTTTGCCTGCCAGTCGCTTTTTTCCTTAGTGGAAATCACGCTGTAAGAAGGAATGCTTTCGGGAATTTCATAATCATTTACAAAAGGCACCATTGCCGCTTCCCCCCAGGAAAAAAATGATGAAATAAATGCCGCCGCTATTGCAAGGTAAGAAATTATCGTCTGTAAAATGTTCATATTAACCTCCCTGATGTCTGTGCGATGATGTAGTTTATTTTTATTTCTGTAAAACTTCCATACGCTCAGTTATAAGTTCTTCAAATGCTTGTTTCATATCTTCCGGCATATATGAAGCTTGACACATTGCAATATATTTAGATTTCATTTTAGCTATTTTATCAATAATTTTTTCTGCAGATTTCTGAGAAATTCCAATGGTTTCAGCAAGAATAAGAAAATCTTTTCTGCGAAGATTCTGCTTTTTACCGTTTGCGGTAAGTGCAAGCTGTTCCTTATCCTCAGGAATAACAACATTGGTTGAAAGCATATCGTAAGCTGCAGATAAGACATACTCTTCACTTTTCTGTGCAGTTTCAATAAGAGAGAAATTCTTCAGGTGCATATCAGAATTACCTACCGCAAAAGAAAAAATTATTCTGATGTAAAGCTCTGTCAGGTCAAGACCCGGATTAACGGAATATCTCGAAACGATTTTTCCGCATCGCTCATAGGAGCCTCTGTACTTATCTTCTGTTAATCTGCCGTCAAGCTGACAAAAATCCTCCATCGCAAGCATTTGACTGTTTTCTCGATCAATTCTCTTTGTTATATATGCAAAAGCTCCATTTTGTGAAGACAGCTTTATAAGAGCAAATGGTACTGTCTTTATACCGCTCTGCTTTGCCATTTGCATTACAAGATACTCCATCTCAGGTAATGCCTGATATTCTTGAGTCTGAGGCTTGAGAATGTATCCTGTGGGATAATTCACGAGTGTAAGTCTCGGCTCATTATCTTTTGTCAAATGTAATGACAGTTTTTTCTGTACGCCCGGAACGGTAAATCCTTTGGTTGTGCTGTCTATTGCAAGCTGATCGAGAATCTCTTCCGAAACATCAATATCCGGTAACTTGCTTGTTCCGAAAAAGCTTTTTATACAGCTTTTGTGCCAACCATAGGGAGAGTCCTGCGTTTTAAGCTCTTTGCCACAACATAAACAATTCATTCCTTAACCCCCTTAGGGTGACGAGTGTAACCCTTGATACTTACGTTTCCGATCGGATCTTTACAAGCAACCAAAAGCAGGCCAAACCTATCCTTTCGGTCAATCTTCCAGTTATGACTTACGACATTCAACAACCAACCCTCAGGAATAAGACCGTCAAAAAATGCAAACAAGGTTTTCGACCTGTATTCTTCACCGGTTAAGGGCATAGTGAGGCTTACCGCAGATGCGTTTTCATTTTCAAGGTATTCGCTGTCATAAACAAAAGAATATCCGTAATCGGTTTCTTTCAGTGTTCCTGCAAAGGTATCCCGTATATATACATACGCTGTTCTGTATGCCTCCATCAGTCATCCTTCCTTCCGGGAACTGCCTTCATGCCAAACATCGAAAGAGCCTGATTCACCTTGTCCATACGAACCGTCTCCTTGCCTTGTTCAAGCTCACGAATAAATCTTAAGCCAAGACCTGAACGGATCGCAAACTCCTCTTGCGTAAGTCCTGCTTCTTTTCTTTTTTGTTTGATAAATTCAGCAATAGTATTCATAGCTATATATTACACCCGATTGGGTATAAAGTCAACGATTTTACAGATTTATTATACCCGTTATGGTATAAATTTATTTAATCGATTTCATTTTATACCCCAAAGGGTATAAAAGTGTTGCATATAGTTAGCTGATATATGCACAAAAACAGGGGATGTAAAAAAATGCGCAGAATGAACAAACTGAGCCCAAATAAAGCAAATTTGCTTTATTTGGGGTTACCCGAAGGCGTACAGAGGTACGTCGAGAGGCGAAGTTTGTTTATAGCATAAACCGCAAAAACACAGTTTTTGCAATCATTTCTGTTTTTTTATATTTTAAAGGGTTTCTTCGGACTTTAAAATCCAAAGAAACCCTTTGTTTATCTTGGTTTATGCGGTCTGTACTTTTTTTACAGCCCCTTGATGTTTAATTTTCCTTCCAACTCATCCTCAGCCTTGCTTCTGTTTATTACCGAGCTGATAAAATGCTACTGCGGAGGCGGCGGCAACGTTCAGCGAATCCACACCGTGGTACATCGGTATTTTCACGGTAAAATCACATTCGGACAAGGTTTCATCGGAAAGGCCGTCACCCTCCGTTCCCATAATAACGGCAAGCTTATCCTCACCGTTCAGCCTCGGGTCATCAATGGAAAGAGAGTTATCCTTAAGCGCCATGGCTACACTTTTAAAGCCGAGGGCCTTTATCTCAGCAAGGCTTTCACTTTTTAAAAAGGTCCAGTCAATCTGAAACACGGTGCCCATACTGACTCTTGCGGCTCGTCTGTACAAGGGATCGGAGCAGCCGGGAGTGAGGATTACCGCATCCATTCCCAATGCTGCTGCAGAGCGGATTATCGCCCCCACATTTGTCGGATTCATAACCTTGTCAAGGATCACTATTCTGTTTTTACCTTTACAAAGCTCCCCTACATCAGGCAAAGGCTTGCGTTTCATGGCGCACAGCATACCTCTTGTGAGCTTAAAGCCTGTAAGCTGTGTAAGAACATCAAATTCCGCACAAAAAACGGGAACATCCTTTATTCTTTCAAGAATCCTCTTGCCCTCACCCTCAATATGTCTTTTTTCCATAAGGCAGGAGACAGGCTCATAGCCTGCATCAAGCGCCCTTTCAATAACCTTCGGGCTTTCAGCTATAAACATACCCTTTTCAGGGAACTCTCTGTTTAACAGCTGACCCTCACTCAGCCGTGCATATACATCCAGCTCGGGAGCAAGGAAATCTGTTATCTCTGTTATTTTATTCATATTATTCTCCATTGTTTTTAAATATATCAGTGTTAAAGCTGCCGGATAAATCAATATTCAGCAAACAAAATTCATATAAACACACCTGCACATTCTTGCTTTCAAACCGATTATACCACATTAAACAACAAAATGCCACCCTTACGGATGGCAGAAATTCAATTATCAGTTACCGCAATCTTTCCATATAAAGTCCGCCGTTATCCTTGAGCCACTTATGCCACTTCTTATACTCAGGAAAAACCTTCTCAATCTCGGCATAAAACTGCGGTGAATGATTCATATGCTTTCTGTGGCAAAGCTCGTGAACAACAACGCTGTCAACAACCTCAAGCGGAAACAGCACCAAAAGACAGTTAAAGTTCAGGTTACCCTTTGACGAGCAGCTGCCCCAACGGGTACGCTGACAGCGGATAGTGATTCTGTTATAGGTAACGCCGATTTTAGGCGCATAATGTTTCACTCGCTCACGGATAATTTGCTTTGCTTTTTCGGCAAGGGCATTGATTTCTTCCTGTGTAAAGGGCTGAACCTCGCTGACTGCCTTTTCACGCTCCTGCATTTTTGCAAGGTTCTTTTCAATCCAGGACCTTTTAGAGTCAATGAAGCTATAAATCTCTTTGTCCTTCATACGCAGAGGTGCACGGGCGATGATTTCATCGGGCCTGAGCTGTATAGAAAGAGTTTTACGGTTGCTTCGGATAATGGTGATATTTATATTTTCACTTATGCTTAAAGACATATTAACACCTTCTCAAATGTTCAGTTGCGCTATTATTATACTCCTTTCACTATTGCAAATGCAATACCCGAAAAGCTTTATGCCTGCTTTGGGTGATTATATGACGTTGCTTAAGGCGAAAAAAATAAGACAATCCGAGGACTGTCTTATTCTGTGCTTCCCATACCATTTTGATGCTTCGCGCTTTAGATCGTAAGTCTCAAATTTGCCTGTTCATAGGTGAGCTCATCAGCTATTTCAAAATTAATCCCTACCGTGCTGCAAATATCAATCAGATCAGGAATGATTTGCTTGTCCTGATAGTTTTCACAAATGTTCAAAATCAGCGTGCCACCAAAATCAACAGCGGCAACGTTGCATTCACCGAAATCTGTCCAGGAGCGGAAATAAAAATCATCAAGTTTGGACATCACTTCATCCGGTAAATCCATTCTGCCAAGGTAGGTGAAGGTGAAATTGCTGTCCGAATGCTTCATCACGCCGGCTACGACCTTTGCCATAGCCTTTTGCAGAAAGCGAGGCTTCACGGCAACGATGGGTCTTATCATATCTACGGTTTCTGTTGCTGTCTTAATAATGTTTTCCGGCTGTACAGCAAGGTCAAGAAGTGCTCGGTAAATTGTGCTGACGAGAGCAAAATCCATAGTGTCATAACGGTCAATATATGTAATATTCTTAGATATGATGCAGTTATGCATCGTCTGAAAACGCATTGGACCACGACAGTCAATAACCACATTGCAGCTGACATTTTTGTTCTTTACCTTCGGGTTCATATGTTTGCGCAGTGCCATGGAAATCAAAGGAGGCAGCACCGCAGCCGGAGAGGAATCATTCTTCTTTGCAGCAGTAAGCACCTCTTTCATCGGTACTTTCAGAATGTGGCAATCTGTTTTATAGCCACGTTTGATAAAGGGTAAAGCATCAACTGCAAATCCCTTTTCCTGTTTCTTTTGAGGAATACCCTTTTCAGCTTTGTCGTAAAGGCTTTCAAGACCAAGCTCCAATGCGGATTCTATCGGTCTGTCCGCACCAAAATAATGGCACAGCACTGATGTAAAGAAAGCAAAACCGCCTCTTCCGTCACTGACAGCGTGACACCATTCAAAGGAAATGTTGTATTCATCATAACACATCTGCCATAAAAAGCCGTTTGTGGCATCACCGAAAGCAAGAGGTCTGTTTTCTTCAGATGCGCGGATCAGTGAAAATTCTTTTTCGTTGGTTTCAAGGTAATATCCCTTATCATACTTAAGGGTACATGCAAACAGCGGATGCTCACCCAGTGATTGCTTTACTGCTGCATGTAAGCGCTCTGCATCTACAGGATCCTTGAGCTTAGCCTGTAAAAAAGGATTGTTTTCAATCAGCGTTTTATTGGCAGCAATCGGATACAGATCCATTACGCCCAGCTCATACTTCTTTTTCATACTTATCTTTTCCCTCTTTCGACCAGCCAAATCCATTGCGTTTTTCTCCGTTTACGGATCCGACTGTTTTTTCTGTATGCTTTTTTATTTGATCGTTAAAATATCCGAAAATCCGGTCATTTCAAACACTTCCATAACGTCTTCACAAACGTTTGTGACTTTCATAGTTCCAAGCTTCTGCATTTTCTTCTGAGCAGAAAGAAGTGCACGAAGTCCCGCACTTGAGATATACTCGAGCTCTTTAAAGTCGAGAACAAGATTCTCATTGTCTGAGATGTCCTCGTTAAAGGTTTTACTCAAATCCGGTGAAGTGGTTGTATCAAGTCTACCTGCAATCACGATTGTAGTTTCTTCTGCGTTTTTTTTGATTTCGAAATTCATTTCAGTTATCTCCTTTAATTTTTCCTGACAATTATACTACGCTACCTCTTACAAACCTCTTACAAATTCAGGCAGGTGCAAAAAAATTTTAAACTTATCGAAAAATTCCCTCGAATTATTCTCTTAATATAAAAATCACTCTGTTTAATCCGATAAAAATGCAAAAGCAGCCATCCCGAAAGCATAAATCCCCTTGAACGGCTGTAATATTGAAACTATTCTCTTGCCTTTAATGACGATATTTCTATATATCACAAGTGTTCGGACAAAAATAAGAACCTCTCACACTTTGTGTTCGAGAACCTTGTTATTACATAATAAATAAGCACCGCTGTATCATACCAATACAATGGTGCTTATTTGTGCCTGTCGTATCATTTTGATTTAAAATTTCCGTATGGACGAAAATTGCCTTAGCCTGACGAAATTTCAACAAGGTGCACAAAACCGTTTTTTATATTAAAATATATTTCTTACACAACAAAACTGCCGAGGATTTCACCCCGGCGGTTTTATGTAATATTATTTGAATATCTTTGTGAAAAGCTCAACAATCCATCTGAGCAACGCTGTCACAGCAACAAAAATCCTGCTGTATTTATCTGTAGGATTATCAACGCTCTCATCTGCTTCCCAGTTTTCTGTATCACAGTTTTCTGTTGTCATTATCTCAATATCGCCCTGAGTATCTTCATCAGGATTTGTATATTTGTATACAACAAACTGTGAAGGCCAGCAAGAATTGTTAATGGTTACCTGTTCTTCAGATGAAGCAATATCATAAAGAAGTCTGAGTTCCCAGTCTGACCAGTTGGAATGGCTTGAACCTTTTATAAACCATGTTGAATCACGGAAGAGACAGGTTGATGCATCTATCTGACCGTCGGGAGAAATATATTTACCGAAGCCTGCTTCAACTCTTGAAGAGATATAATCGTCTGTAAGGTCATTGTAAATTGTGCCTGTTGTTGCACCGAATGATGAACGACCTACAGAAGCGAACTGATCTGAAACAAGATAGTTTGTTTCGCAGATAGGCAGTGTCTGGAAGCCGTATTTTGAAATCGCACCGAAGTTAGTACCGTTTTCCACTGCTGTAGTAAGAATTTCAGGAATTCTCTGACGAACAACTTCGTTATAGTTATCGAGCTTTGCAATAAGACCTGCATATTCTGTTCTCTTCTCGCTTCCCTCAGGACCAAAAACGTAGTTCTTTGCAGTTTCATAATCTTCAGGTGATACACAAGCCCAATAGTTAGGCCATGTATAGAAGGTTGAAAGAGCGAGTGCAGAAGTTACACCCTCAACCAATTTATAATAAATCCAGTCTTTACCTACGCCGATAACTCTGTCAAGAACACCTGTTCTGTCAAGCATTTCGATTGTTGTGTTAATAAAACCGTCGATATTGAACATACCGATTGCACCACAGTCTTTAAGTGTTCTGTTGATTGCTGCAGCATCAACATTGAATTTACCGCTGATAGCTTCACTGAGCATTTCAGCACCGCCGACAACACTACCGTCAAAAGCAACGCCTCTCATATGTGCCTTTGCATGTTCAGGGTAAACTGCAAGATAGGCTGTAACAACATTTGTACCAAGACAGCTTGCAATAATACCAACCTCAGTACAACCTGTTGATGCTAAAATATCATCGATAAAGGACTTAAGCTTACCTGCGGATTCGATAGGATCAAGTCTCCAGTCATAATAGAACCAATATCTGTCCTGAACATAATACTTTACACCGTCAGACGTACGCCATGCCTGATCATTATGTCTTGTAGTGTTCATCTTGTTGATTCTTTCCTGACGAAGACCTGTGCCATACTGAGCATTACCGTCTTTATCAAGAAGTGAGTTTTCAAAAATCTCACCAATTTCCTTCTGAAGGTTCTTATAGTAAGGATCCCAGTTATCATTGAGTAAGCCATCAATAAGGAAAGGCAGAAGAACATTAGCAACGGATTCAAGCATTTCGCCGTCTTCGCCATCTTCCTCTTCTTCATCACTGTCAAGAATTGATGCAAAATCTTTGTAGTGGAAAACCTTGTTGCCATTTTCGTCAACAAGCTTTTCACCGTCACCGGAAATACGGATTACAGGAATATCACTGCGGCTCTGAGAAATCCACTGAGTTGTGTCAGCTGCAAATACCGGAACGATGAGAGTTGCCATCATTACAAGGACAAGTAAAACTGACATAGCTTTTTTACATGTTTTTACCATTGTTTTATCCTCCTGAAAAATAAAATCCGCCAAAGCCCGGTATTACTTCCGAGCTTTAACGGTTAATTATACAATATTGAATACACGGAAACAGACAGTGTTATATCTGTCTGTCTGTCTGTCTGTCTGTCTGATAGATTATCGCAAACTTCATATCAACAGTCAACCCTTCCGCTCAAATTCAGTATCATTATTATATCAGAAAATGTCAGAGGTGTAAATATTTTTGCAAAAATTTATATTTGAATATAATCAATAATCCTTGCCTAGTTTCTGCTCCGTCTTTTTCAATAGAGTGGGTGTTGTCGCAGACGATTATGCACTTGAGTCCTCGCTCTTTAGCTGTCTTAACCGTAATATCTACAACAGGGCAAGCATCAGCATCAATTATTATTTTCATAACATCACCTTATTAATTCAGAAAGCGTATATCATTTGCGAACAGATATCACAGCGCCAGCTTTATCATCCGTTCCGATAGAAACGGATATTATTGTAAAAAACCTCTTTTGTCAGGTTGACAAAAGAGGTTTTAACGTGTGCTTCTCGTACCATTTTGATACAAAAATTCACCGGTGGCGAAGCTTTGTCAAAAGTGGCGAAGTTTTCTTCAGAGTGGCGAACTTTTCTTCGAAGTGGCGAAAATTAGATTTTTGTAATTTCAAAGGTGCTTTTATGTTATTAAAACCTCTAAAATACAACAATTTTGATACAAAATTGCAGGTGGATGAAAATCACCTTGCCGGACGAAAACAAAGTTTTTTATCTTTTTCTCTTATATTTCAGCACGAACACAATGCCAAAACCAAGAATCAATATACTCGCTATAATTGTAGCTAAAGATGATACTGAAATTATACTTTGCGGTTGAGACTGTGATTGTCCTCTGTCAGGGAAGTTTCTGTCAGGTCTTTGCATCTGACTGCTTGAGTTCCCTTGTGTATTGTCGTTTTCTCTGTTATTGCTTCCGGGTCTTGCTCCGCCGCCGAAATTCCCCGGCATCTGCGGTCTTGAGTTGCTGTTGTTGCTTTCTGCTGCGTCGGACTCACTTGACGGTTTTTCAGCAGAGGAGTCATTGTTGGTACTGATGTCAGTGTTGCTCTGAGGCTTTTTCATACCGCCACCGAAACCGCCGCCCATAGAGCCCATATCACTTGTGTTAATATGACTTGCATCAATAAGAGTTTCGTTTTTCTGTGTAGCAGATGTTGTACCTATTGTTCCACCAAGCTGACCCTTTACACTCTGAGCACGAAGCAGACAGAAGTCTTTAAGAGTAGCGACACCTTTTTCAAATTCTTCGTATGTGCAGAATTTCGTAGGATCCTTTTCAACATAAGGTGAAATCATCGACGTTACACTGTCAATCATCTCTGTAAAGTAACCGCTGTTAAAATACTTTCCAATAAACTCACCGAAAATCTGATGATAAAGCTCAGTATATTCTTCATTACTGAAAATCCAGTCAATCATAGGTCTGTCGCCTGAACCGCTGACTGATAAAGGTGTATCAATAGGGTCATTGACTGAGCTTGTTGCACTTCCCATTGACATAAAGCTACCGAAAGCAAGATTGTAGTCCCAAGGAATCATCTGCAGCTGGCCGTCATTTTCATAGAGGTAGTAGTTGTGAATCATTGAACCTGTGTAGCTGTCGGAGTTGACAACAAAGTTGTGTACAACAAAGTAGCGGATAACTGCTTCAACATCAACTGTAGTTTCTAATTCTTCACCGTTACTCAGATTTTTAAGAGCCTCTACAAGACGTGTTTTGTCCGCCTTGGTGATATCCGTTTTTGCGTTACCGAATATATTAGAATAGCTATCTGCATCATCGTCAATGTATTGAAGCTTGACATCTGATGAGCCCATTCCGCCAAACAAATCGCTGAAATTTTCAGGCATCTGAAGGTTTCCGTTTTCATCTGTTGGGGGCGTCATTCCTTCAGGCATTTGAGAGAAATCAGGCATTTCGCTACCAAATGGATTTTCTCCGTTAAAATCGGGTAGTGTCATTCCGCTTCTTGATGAATCATCCTGAGAGTTGTCAGAGCTTGTTTTACTAACACTACTTACAGACGGAGCAGAACCTTCAGGCATCTGACCGCCAAACGGATTACCGCCGCCAAAATCGGGTGGTGTCATACCTTCAGGCATCTGTCCACCAAACGGATTACCACTACCACCAAAGTCCGGTGGTGTCATTCCTTCCGGCATTTGTCCGCCAAAATCCGGAACTGTCTGCTCACTTTTATTTGTTGTGGTTTCTGTTGATGGCTGTGTGGCTGTTTCGTTGGTATTATTGTTCTGTGAACTATTATCACCTGTATCGGAATCCTGCATAAACTCGTCCATGTCGAACTTTTCACCGTTACCACGGCCACCGCCCATATTCATACTATCGGGCTTATACAAATCACCGTAATCCTTACCGTAATTACGCTGTAAGAATGATTCTTCAACACCCTCAACTGCAAGATAAAGTCCCCAATCCTCACCGTTTACCGTAATGTAAGCATAACTGCAAAGGGGAGCCGCTACACCCATATCATTCATCATTGTGTATGTCAGATAATCCTTCATATAGGTGTTATCCTGAATAACATTGTTGAGTGCAAGCTTATCAAGTCCGTAGTAGGTGCTTGTGCTGTCGTAATGGTCAAACTCTATTTTATAGCTGTATCGGTCATTGGTGACGTGACTGAGTGAAGTATTACCTTTACCTCGGATTGCAACATTTTTAAAGGCTTCTCCGTCTATTACAACACTGCAGGTGTAATATTCTTCACTTCGTGCATTGGCTGTAAACTCATCCCAATCATCCATAACAATATCAATGGTATGAACTTTCGTGTTATCAAATAGAGTACTTTCATATTTCATTACTGTTGAAGACTTTTTTATGCCTAAATTTTCACCGTTCATAAACAGCACAGTAATAACAAGAGTCAGAGCAAGGACAACACAGCATATTTTATCAAAATGTTTATGTGTTGACATATTTTCACCTTAACCCATATATTCGCCGTTATAGCTTACAAGTACTGCACTGCTTACGCCTTTAAATCCTGAAATTACGTTAATGAAGTCCGTGTTATCATCCTTAAGACGAATATCCATATTAAGCTCAATCAAACCTTTTTGTGCTGATTTGCTTTTCACAATACACTTTTTAGTGTTTTCATCAAGGTATTTTTTTACAGCTTTTTCACTTTCGTTTCCGTCACACTGTACAACCACAATGTAAGGGTTGCAGTTAGATTTTTTGTTTACAAAAACAAGAAGAATAACGCCGATAATAATACTGCCTATAACTGCAAGAGGAATCATACCTGCAGCAAGAACAATACCCACAGCGATTGACCAAAATAAGAATGCAATATCAAGAGGCTCTTTGATTGCCGTACGGAAACGGACAATTGAAAGAGCACCGACCATACCGAGTGAAAGAACTACGTTTGATGTTACTGCAAGAATAACAACTGTAGTAATCATTGTAAGAGCAACAAGAGTTGTACCGAATGAGGATGAATACATTACACCCTGATATGTCTTTTTGTAAACGAGGAATATAAACATACCGATACCGAAGGCAAGAGCAAGAGCTATTGCCATATCAAGTACGCTTACGCTTGTGATGTTTTCGAGAAAGCTTGATTTGAAAATGTCATTGAAAGTCATAATAAAAACTCCTTTTAATTAAATAGTTTAACCGTAAATTCTGCATACGGCATATTTTGAATAAGTGCCTGTGCGGCAAGAGGGAAGCTGTATTGCATCACGGACAATATCCGGCAGATACTCGTCCCATTTCACTTCGAGGATAATGGTGTCACCTGTAGGAGCCGTGACGCAATCTGGGTTCAGAAAATCCGTGCAATTGATCCCCGTTCTGATGTTATAGTCAAGAGTAACACGCACATTACCTGCCGGAAAGATAAAGGGCTCACGCACATAATCCACAATAGTTTTCGGTCTTAACCCCTGACTCATTATCTTGCTGTAAAGCTCCTGAATCAAGGACTCACCGCTATCCATCATCCAACTGTAGTCACCGTCCACAATAGCCTGAGCCATTTCCTTTGTAAGAAACGTACTCTCTTTAAGACACAGACCGTTTATCTTGCTTTTCTTTTCAAGATGTATAACTGAGGTGTCGTAGTTATAATAGCGGATACGGAACTTTTCACGGATATTCACGCCGCTCAATTTTTCCATCAATGCTTTATCCTGAGCGTTATCGAAGTAAAGGCTTCTGATAAAATACTTGCCGTCTATGGCATGAATATCTTTTTTCATCACGGCAGAAAGCCGACTGCGAAGCTCCAGCATATCACTTTTACTTATTTCGTGCTTGTATTCGTGACGGTATTTCATCCTCTCACCCCTTTACTCATTGATTTGTACATAAAAAAAGACCTCCTGTACTATGATGGCATCATTGTACGGGAGGTAGATTGAAGTTTGATTGAAGTTACCTTAAACTTTACTTAAAGGTAATGTTACCTTGAACTCTACAAGGGAATTATAGCAAAAAACTTCTATATGTCCATTGTGTGATTCAGCGATTGATTTTGCAATGGCAAGTCCGAGACCATAGTGCTTGTCTTCACCGTTTCTTGCCGTATCCACACGGTAAAATCGCTCAAATATCTGACTGCGGTGTTCTTCGGGGATTTCTTCACCCTTATTGATAACCGAAAGAACCGCATAGCCGTGTTCTTTTGTAAGTCTGAGATTTACGGTATCGCCATTTATACTGTGGCGTATTCCGTTATCGAGCAATATGGATACCAACTGTTTAAGTTGAGAGTTATTACCTTCAACTGTTATATCGTTTTTTGCGTCACAGATAAGCCTCAGCCCTTTTTCAAAGGCTACGCTTTCAAATGGAAGTGCCTCACCCTGAGTAAGACGGCTGAAGTCAATGTGTTCCATCTGCGGTGTAACACTTTCTGTGCGGGCGAGCTCAAGAAGCTGACCGACAAGCATACCCATTCTTTCGTTCTCATAAAGAATGTTATTTAACCATTGGTTTTCACCGATTTCACGGGAGAGAAGCTCTGCATTTGCACTGACAACAGAAACAGGAGTTTTCAGCTCGTGACCTGCATCGGAAATGAATTGCTTTTGCTTTTTATAGCTTTTCTCAAGGGGCTCCACAATTTTTCTTGCGAGGAATACAGATAAAAAGTAAAACGCAACAAGAGCAATACCACCAAAAATAAGAGTATACCTAAAAAGTGTTGCGGCATTTTCGTTGATAACTGTATTATCCATAAAAACGACAAGGGTATATCCCTGTTTATCAGCTTTATAAAATGTAAGGTTGTTATCGGTTCCCTTTGTTTTATTTCCCTTGATTATTTTATCGGCAAGCTCTTTCAGGTCGTTGTCGCTGTGAAGATTAGGCTGACTGTTTCTGACTTCAAGTACACTGCCGTCATAAGACATTGCAACGGTATAAAAGGTTGACAACTGAAACATGGGAGATTCTGCAAAATCAGGGTCAAACCTGTTGCTACCGTAGTCGGGCTTAGGCATAATCGGCGGCATATCCCCGAAGGGATTTGAAAGAGTGTACATTTCTGCGTGTACACTCATCATAGCCTCGTTACGCTTTGACATTTCAATATAGCTTGAAGCATAAATAACACCAAGAGTGCCGACCCATAAAAGCACAAGCACAGACATAATGGCGGCGACAATTTTTCTTCTTGATTTTTTAAACATCACCGCACCTCAATTCATATCCTATGCCTCTGACTGCCTTTATTTCGGTTTTCGCTTCCACAAAAGCAAGCTTTTTACGGGTAAAGGACATATATACTTCCACATTGTTGTACTCAGCATCACTTTCAAAGCCCCATATTTTCACAGCAAGCTGTTCACGGGTAAGAATCTGTCCGCTGTTTGCAATTAAATATTCAAGAATACGGTACTCTTTTTCACTGAGCCTCACACTCTGTCCGTTTACGGTACAAGACAGCGTGAGAGTGTTTGTATCAAGGGCTATATCTCCGTAGCTGAGCACTCCATCAGCAGAATTCTGCATTCGTCTGCCGAGAGCGCGTAACCGTGCAAGAAGCTCCTTTGTCATAAAAGGCTTTGTAAGATAATCGTCAGCACCGCTGTCAAGCCCCTCAACCTTATCGTCAAGCTCAGCCCTTGCAGTAAGCATCAGAATAGGAGTAGTAATACCCTTAAGACGAGTCTTTTTAGCGACCTCATAACCATCCATACCGGGAAGCATAACATCAAGGATTACTATATCATAAATATTGCTCTCAATAGCAGCAAGCCCGTCGGTACCGTTGTCATAATGGTCAACATCATATTTTTCAAGACGAAGAATTTCACAAAGAGCCTGAGCCATTCTCTTTTCGTCCTCAACAAGCAAGATCCTCATAGATACACCTCCGCATTTTAATTATTATACCATAAAATATTGAAGTTTGATTGAAGAAAATGAAAAACACCCTTGCAAAATAGTATTACAAGAGTGATTCAGTGATGAAAGCCTATTGTTAATAAGGGGGTTAGATATAAAAACAATCCTACAACCATTGTATCAAAGTGGTTGTAGGATTATGGTGCCGGTGACCGGACTTGAACCGGTACGGTGTTGCCACCGAGGGATTTTAAGTTGTTCTGGAGGG
>JAZKYQ010000116.1:0-31838 GCA_045612205.1 Acutalibacteraceae bacterium
GCTCTGAACTGAATCAAAATGAGCCTGACAGTCATCACAGAGATAATCTGTAACCTTGGGAGCATCCTTTGCAATTTCTGAGCAAACGGGGCTCTTACAGTCAAGGATTCTCATGGGATTTCTTTCAAGTCTGCCAAGACAGGTTCCGCAAAGCTCGTCCTTCTTGCTTTCAAAGTAAGCGTGAAGAGCTGCATGATACTCCTTACGGCATTCCTTGCAGCCGATTGAGTTGATTTCAAGCTCAAGATTTCTTACACCGAGGAAATCGAAAAGATTTCTTGCAACTGCAATTACTTCTGCATCTGAGGAAGGAGCAGCTGTGCCGAGGCATTCGATACCGAACTGATGGAACTCACGGAGTCTTCCTGCCTGAGGCTTCTCGTATCTGTAGCAGGATGTAAGATAGCAGAGCTTCTGAGGCATTGCCTCGTTGAAGAGACCGTGCTCAAGGTAAGAACGTACAACACCGGCTGTACCTTCGGGGCGAAGTGTGATTGAACGTCCGCCCTTATCCTCGAAGGTGTACATTTCCTTCTGAACAACGTCTGTTGTGTCACCTACACCACGCTGAAAAAGCTCTGTGTGTTCAAATACGGGAGTGCGGATTTCTCTGTAGCCGAAGTTCTGTGCAATTTCAAGACAGGTCTGCTCAACCAACTGTCTCTTGTGGCTTTCTGAGGGTAAAACGTCAAGTGTGCCTTTGATTGATTTTGTTACTAACGCCATGATATACCTCCGTTAATCTATAAAATAAGTTTGTTCTTAAGTAGTAAGTAGTGAGTAGTCAGGGATGCCCTTCGGGCATTTTATAACTTGACTGCTCCTGAAAAATAAAAAACTCCATCCTCAATGCACTGCATTGGGGATGAAGCTTAAACTCCACGGTACCACCCCGATTGAAAGGCTTGTGCCCTTCCGCTCGATGCCTTAACGCGGCAAACGGTCTTTCGACAGCTCGGGAATGTCTTCGGAAAAATTCTTACGTAAGATGCTTACAGCCCGGGGCATCTCTCTCTGTAACGGGAATTTAACCTACTCTTTTCCGTCAAAGCTTTTGTGATATATTATTGTGTTAACTTAACCCTTGGGATTAATGATGTCACGCCAGTCAAGGTCGCCTCTTTCAAGAGCGTGAATAAGAGCTTCTGCAGTTGCAATGTTTGTTGCAACGGGAATGTTGTAAACATCGCAGAGCCTTAAAAGATTAGCCTCGTTAGGCTCATTGGGCTTAGCAGTAAGAGGATCACGGAAAAGCAGAAGAAGGTCGATTTCGTTGCAGGCAATTCTTGCCGCAATCTGTTCTTCACCGCCCTGATAGCCGCAAAGGAATCTCACGATTTCAAGACCTGTTGCTTCAGCAACCATCTTGCCCGTTGTACCTGTTGCACAAAGAGAATGTTTGGAAAGTGTGCCGCAATACGCAATGCAGAACTGAGTCATCAATTCTTTTTTCGCGTCGTGTGCAATAAGGGCTATATTCATATATATCCGTCCTCCTTTAATTTTTTACAAGTTTTCTTCGTCATACCTTATTATAATAACAAAAAAACCTTTTCAATGCAATAGTTTTTGTAAAAAAAGTACAGACTTTTTTAGCAGTTTACAACTTTAAATCACTTTAAATTAAGAGCAATGTACTGACCGCAGATTCTTCTTGCAATATTGGAAAATGCTCGGTAGGATTCCTGACGCTTTTTGTAAATAACTCCGCCCATTGAACCAAGACGAAGCTTTTCATCCTCGGGAACAACACCTATAAGCTGAACCTGTGTTGAATCGATAACCTTATCAACGTTGAGAAGTCGGCCCTTTACAATGTCCTTTGTCTGAACACGGTTGATAATGAGTCTGCTTTCGCTGACGCCCATTTTTTCCATTTCTCTTGACGCTGTACAGGCACTTCTGACACAGACAAGATCAGCCGTTGAAACAACAAGCCCTCTGTCTGCCGCAGCACAGGCAAGCTTAAGTCCCCTGCCGAGTCCTGCCGGAGCATCAAAAAGAATGAAATTATAATCACAGTCGTAGTGCTCAACAAGCTTTCTCATATCATCCTCGCTGATTCCTTCGTAATCGCAAGGAGAGCTGATAACAGAAAGGCCCTGCTTTTCATAAACAGCCTGCTCAGCCTCACAACGGCCGAACACAACATCACCGAAATCGTAAACAAGCTCCTGAGTAATACCTGCAAGCAGGTCCACACTTCTTAATCTGTCGCAATCTATTATAAGAACTCTGTTACCCAGAGCAGTAAGAGCTTTACCCAAAGCAACGGTAACCGTAGTTTTACCTACGCCGCCTTTACCTGAGGCAACAACAATTTTAACAGCCAATTTTATTTCCCCCTATCACTTTATAAGAGTATTTTCGCTGACCGAACCTTCCTGAGTGTTCTTTTCTGAGAAGTAATAATTCATAATTTCCGCAATAATCGGACCTGTATAGGTACTTGAACCGGCGCTTTCAACTGCAACCGCAACCGCAATTTCAGGATCATCATAAGGAGCAAAGCCGATAATAAAGCCGTTGTTGACTTCAACAAGCTCTCCGTCAATTGTCTTTTCAACGGTTGTTGTACCTGTCTTTGCAGCAACCTTTACGGGGGTGTCCTGGAATTTAAGGTAATCAGCCTCCGCAACAAGGTTCATACCTTCATAAACAAGCTCCCAGTTTTCAGCCTTGAAGTTAGCCTTTGAAAGCACCTGAGTCTGTGTTTCGCTGATAGTCTTGCTGAAGTCACCGCTCTTTACAGACTCAATAAGATGGGTCTTGTATCGTACACCCTTGTTTGCGATTGTTGATGCATAAACACCAAGCTGAAGAGGAGTGAACATATTGTTACCGTGACCGATACCTGCCTGAATGGTAAGACCGGGAGTCCAGAGCTCACCGATGCTTGTACGGTATTCGACAGTATCCACGGTACCTGCACTTTCGTTGATTTCAATGCCTGTTTCCTCACCGAGACCGAACATTGTAAAATAGCTGTTGAGCTTTTCAATGCCGAGAAGTCTTGAGGTTTCATAGAAGAAAATGTTGCAGGAATGATAAAGTGCCCATGCAAGGTCAAGATAACCGTGAGTACCCATGCACGTGCGCTGATAGTCCTCATACAAGGTGTAAACGCCCTCACAGTAAATCTTTGTCATATCGGTGATTACGCCCTCTTCAAGACCTGCCATTGCAACAGCCGGCTTGATTGTTGAACCGGGAGTAAAGGTACTGTCCAGCGCTCGGTTCCACAAGGGATTATCCTTGTTTGCCATAAGCTTGTCATAATCCTCAACATACCTTGAGTTGTCATAGTTCGGATAAGAGCAGGAGGCTCTGACCGCATTGTTCTTGACATCAAGAACAACTACTGCTCCCGAATAGGAGTAAGATGAAACCTTTGTTCTGAGCTCATCAATAACTCTGTCAAGAACATTCTGAGCCGTCTTCTGTATTCCTCTGTCGATGGTTGTGACAACATTGTTTCCCGGGATAGGCTCTTTTGTATACTTTTCAGTCTTTGTTCCCGAGGAATCGACAGTGATAACCTTTTCACCCTTGACACCTCTGAGCTCACTTTCGCAAGCGTACTCAAGACCACTTATACCCACATAGTCATTAAGTGAATAGGTGTCGTCGGACTCATAAATTTCCTGCGTGATGGGACCTACAATTCCGAGAATATGAGGTGCAAGTGTACCGTCGGGATATTCTCTTTCGCTGTCAATCTGAAGCTCTACGCCGGGAAGAAGGTAAGCCTTCTCCATAATTGCCGAAGCAAGCTCACTTGACACATCCGAAGCAAAAATATAATTGCGTGTTTCATTGAAGCCGTCTTTTACAAGAGAGTAATAAACGGAAGCAATGTTTCTTGCATCCTGAACAGAATACGACTCAAGCTCATACTCTTCAACAAGGGCATCAAAGCAGTTCTGCACCGTTGCATAATGCATAAGATCAAGGAAGGCCTCACTCTTAAGATAGGATACAGAGGCTTCCATATCCTTTGAAAATTCGAGCTGTCCGTTTTTAATTTCAATAGGAAGCTCATTCTTCCACTCAGCCTTGTAGGCTGTGAACATTCTGATAAGCTCAAGAATGATTTCGTTTCTTTCACTGTAATCCGTAGGGAAGGATGAATAAGTGAAAACGATTTTGTTGACCTGCTTGTTTGTTACAAGAGGATAACCGTTACAGTCAAGAAGCAGACCTCTGACCGGATTTACCTCAACGGTGACAGAGGAAATAGCTGTTTCGGCGTCCTCGTCAGCGCGGAGAATCTGAAGGTCAAAGAGCCTGAAAAGGAAGGCTGAAAAAGCCAGAAGAACAACTAATATAACCGTAAGGCTTCTTCTTTTCTCATTTCTTGTTGACATGCTTTTTCATCCTTTCTTTGTATTTTTTGTTTCAGATAATATCATTTATCCTATATATGTCTGTCGTGAGCTTTCTGTTCTGCCTGTGGCCCTGATAATAAAGCCGACAAGATAATAATAAGCAAAAACAAAAAGCGCAGAATAAACCGCAAGAGGCAGGAAGTGTGCAAAGAGAATTTCCCAGCTTCCGTCATAGCCCTTACGAAGAATGGTTACAAGCCAATAAGCAACGCTGACTGCAAGGCAGGAAGCAAAGCTTAAAAATACCGCTGTGATAAGTCTGTTTCTTAAATAAAATGTGATAAGCACTCCGATACCGAAGCCGATAGCCGAGAGCATAAGGGTAAACATACCGTCAGCACCCGAGGTGGCAAAATCCCAGATTACACCTGAAAGCAAGCCGAAGAAAAGTCCGTAAAGACTTCTTTCATACATTGCAATGCACACCACAAAGGGCACAAGAAGCATGGGCGAAAGATTTCCGAGAGTCAGCCTGAAGCCTGGAGTATGCTGAAGTATTGCCGTTATAACCGCAAGAAGCACAAAAAGACCTCTTCTTATTCCCATTTCCTTTGAGGGAGTATAATTCAAGCTGATCACCGCCTTTCTTTAACCGTAAATTCTGTTTAACCCTGTATTCCCTGACCTGCAAATTCCGTGATTACAAAAACATCCTCGAGCTGACTTACGTCAACACCCGGCTCAATAATCGCATAGCTTGAAAGGTCGTGCTCACTTTCGTTGACCTCACTTACCGTGCCGATAATCAGTCCCTTGGGATAGGTTGCACCGATACCGCTTGTAACAATGATACCACCGGGAGTGATTGAGCTTGTACGGCTGAGGCCTGCAAGCATACAGTCACCGTTGAGTGAATGCTCCATGGTGGTTGTAAGGTAAGCGATTTCACGGCTCTTGCTTTCAAGGGCTGAAATCTTTGTGTCAGGGTTGAGAATGGTTTCAACCACCGAGTAGGTGGGATGAACCTTTTTAACGATACCTACAACATAATTACCGCTGATTACAGGGTCGTTATAGGCTATACCGCTGTTTGATCCCTTGTCAATTATAATTGATGAGAAAATGTCCATACTGTCTGAGCCGATAACATTACAGCCTTCAAGCACAAAGCTGTTGTTAAGCTCCTTAACGCCAAGCATGGCTTCATAGGTTTTGATTTTATGCTCCATATCGTCATAGGAAGCAATACGGTTTTCGTATTCCGCTATTTTCTGGTTGAGCTGTTCAATTTCATCTCTGTAAGCGCCCGAGGAGCGGAAGGAGCCTTCAAACCAGTCAACCTTTTCGCTGATAAAGCCCGAAAGCTTCTGCAAGGGCTCGAAGAGGATACCCACAGCACTTGTAACGGGAGAAGAGGAGCTTACTGTTGCAATTGCAATAACAGAGCCTGCCATAACCGTACAGATGACAATAAGGAAAATTTTAAATTTTGCGCTTTTCAAAAACTGAAGCATATTCTTCTGTCACCTTTCGTGATGTTATCTCTTGATTCCGAGAATATCTGTTTCAAGGAAGATGCCTGTACCGTCAGCAACGCAGTCAAGAGGATTATCCGCAACACGTACGGGCATTCCTGTTTCTGTTGAAATGAGAGTGTCAATACCTCTTAAAAGAGCTCCGCCGCCTGTAAGGGTGATACCGTACTTCATAATGTCTGCAGCAAGCTCGGGAGGTGTCTTTTCAAGCGTACCCTTTACTGCGTCAAGAATCTGATTGATGCCGTCGGAAAGAGCCTCTCTGACCTCCTCGCTTGTGATGGTAACGTTCTTGGGAAGACCGTCGATAAGGTTTCTGCCCTTGACCTCCATCATACCGTCCTTGCCATACTCCATGGCTGAGCCGATTTTTATCTTGATTTCCTCGGCAGTTCTTTCACCGATGAGAAGGTTGTACTTTTTCTTGATGTACTGACTGATTGCACTGTCAAAGTCATCACCTGCCATTCTTACCGAATGAGAGGTAACAATGTCACCAAGGGAGATAACTGCCACCTCTGCAGTACCGCCGCCGATATCAATAATCATACTGCCCTTTGCCTCATTTACGGGAAGGCCTGCACCGATTGCCGCTGCCATAGGCTCTTCAATAAGGCTTACATATCTTGCACCTGCTTCAATTGCAACGTCGTGAACGTTTCTTCTTTCAACCTCGGTAACGCCTGAGGGAATGCAGATAACAACCCTTGCCTTTGCAAGGAAGGAGCCGCCAAGAGCCTTCTGGATAAACTTACGAAGCATTTCCGTTGTAACGTCAAAGTCAGCAATAACACCGTTACGAAGAGGACGCATTGCAGTAATTGAGCCGGGGGTTCTTCCGATCATCTGTTTAGCCTCGTTACCTACAGCCACAACCTTTGCAGGTCTTGAATTAACGTTGATTGCAACAACGGAGGGCTCTCTGATAATGATGCCCTTGCCTTTAACAAAAACAATAGTATTCGCAGTACCTAAATCAATACCTATATCCTGAGAAAATAACATAATCTTTCCCCTTTCAGAATACCCTTAAACAATAAGGGCAGAATAATACATCATAATTAGATTTATTATACCTTAAAAATCCTTCTGACTCAAGAGGAAAGCGAAATTTTTTAAAGAATATTTGCAACTTTTTTCAGAAAATAATATATCTTTACTTTAAAGCAAAACAAGTATATAATACTCACTGTAATGAAAACTTAAAAGCTGGTGACAAAATGAAAATTACAGTACTTACCGACAACAAAGCAAAAGCCTCACTCAAGGGTGAATGGGGTCTTTCACTTTACATTGAAGCAAAGGAGGACAAGCTTCTTCTTGACACGGGTGCTTCTCCCCTTTTTGCAAAAAATGCTGAAAAAATCGGCATAGATCTTTCTAAGGTAAATCTCGCCTTTTTATCCCACGCACACTATGACCATAGCGACGGCTTCGGCGAATTCTTCCGCATCAACAAAACTGCACCTCTTTACATAAACTCAGCCTGCAGAGAAAACTGCTACGGCAAAAGATGGATTTTTTCAAAATACATCGGCATAAAAAAAGGGTACATCAACACATACAAGAGCAGAATCATCCGCACTGACGGCTTTACAGAAATCAAGGACGGGGTTTATATTCTTCCACACAAGGATAAGGACTACAGCCTTTACGGCAAGAAAAACGGTCTTTATCAGAAGGAAAACCGCAAATGGAGCTATGACTCCTTCAACCACGAGCAAAGCCTGATAATCCGCTCTGATAAAGGGCTTGTCATTTTCAATTCCTGCTGTCACACAGGAGCTGACAACATCATCACCGAGGTTGCCGAGGCTTTCCCCGAGGAAAAGATAGCCGCTCTTATCGGCGGTTTCCACCTGTACAAGTCAAACGACGAGGAAGTGAAAAAGCTTGCTCAGAGGATAAAGGATACGGGCATTGAAAGCATTTACACAGGTCACTGCACCGGCGACAAGGCATTTGCAATTTTAAAAGAAGAGCTTGGCGAAAAGGTAAAGGAGCTTTGTGCGGGATTAGTTATTGACTTAAAGTAATAACAGATGCCTTCGGTATCATAAAATGCAGAATGCAAAGTGCAGAATGCAGAATTAACGGGCTGCGCCGCATTATAATGCCCTCTGTCGGCTTTGCCGACATCTCTCACGGGAGAATTTTACAATCACCGCTCACCGCATAAGCACATTCTCTTCGCGAGTGCAAACAAAAAAGCCGGCACAGACCTAACCCGTACCGACTACTTACTACTTACTACTGACTACTGACTACTAAAAAATCACCCTTTCGGGTGATTTTTTTTGCGCCGCTATCGGCATTCTGATTATGCCTTTTTCTTGGAGATACTCTTAATTACAAAGAGTGTTGCAACCATAAGAACTGCACCGATGGGAAGTGCAACATACCACTGAGGAACAAAGCCTGCGATGATGTAAGTTACAAATGAAACACCTGCAACTGTAAGCGCATAGGGAAGCTGAGTTGAAACGTGGTTGAGGTGGTCGCACTGACGGCCTGCGGAAGCCATGATTGTTGTGTCTGAGATGGGTGAGCAGTGGTCGCCGCAAACAGCACCAGCCATACAAGCTGAGATGGAAACGATCATAAGAGGATCGCCTGCATCGAATACGCTGAGTACGATGGGGATGAGGATACCGAATGTACCCCATGATGTACCTGTTGCGAAGGAAAGACCAACAGCAATAAGGAAGATGATTGCAGGAAGAAGTGCCTGAAGAGCACCTGCTGAGCCTTCAACGAGCTGTGAAATGTAAATCTTTGCACCAAGTGAGTCTGTCATAGCCTTAAGAGTCCATGCGCATGTGAGGATAAGGATAGCGGGAACCATTGCCTTGAAGCCCTCGGGAAGAGATGCCATTGCATCCTTGAAGGAGATAACTCTTCTGATGAGAAGGTAAGCAACTGCAAATACGATTGCGATTGCTGAACCGATAACAAGACCAACGGAAGCGTCTGAATTTGAGAATGCATCGATGAAGCCTTCACCGTCGAAGAAGCCGCCTGAGTAAATCATACCGAATACGCAGCAGATGATGAGAACAACAACGGGAAGAACAAGGTCAAGAACCTTACCCTTGGGGTTAGCGTTAACCTCTTCTGCGTCTACTCTTTCACCGCTTGTGAAGATGTCGCCCTTTTCGATTGCGTTTTTCTCATGGAGCTTCATGGGGCCGTAATCGAACTTAGTAAGAGCAAGAACAATCATCATAACGATTGTGAAGATTGCGTAGAAGTTATAGGGAATAGCCTGAACGAAAAGGCTCATACCGCTATCTGCACCTGCGCCTCTTGCAAAGCCTGCAACTGCTGCTGCCCATGATGAAATGGGAGCGATAATGCAGATGGGAGCTGCTGTGGCGTCGATGATGTAGGAAAGCTTTGCACGTGAGATTTTCTGCTCGTCAGCAACGGGTCTCATAACTGAACCAACTGTAAGGCAGTTGAAATAGTCGTCGATGAAGATAAGGCAACCGAGAAGAATTGTTGCAAGCTGAGCACCTGTTCTTGACTTGATGTGCTTTGAAGCCCAACGGCCGAAGGCTGCTGAACCGCCTGCCTTGTTCATCATTGAAACAAGTGCGCCAAGAAGAACGAGGAAGATGATAATACCCATGTTGTAGCTGTCTGAAAGGCTTGCAACAAAGCCGTCAAAGAGCACATGGTTGATTGCAGTTTCGAAGTTACCGCCTGCATAAATGAAGCCACCCACTACGATACCGATGATGAGTGATGAGTAAACTTCCTTTGTGATAAGAGCAAGGATGATTGCAATCACGGGAGCAAGAAGAGCTGCAAATGTTGCATAGGAGCCGATGCTTTCACGTACCTTTGCAAGTGCAGTTTCGATGTGCTCCTTGAAGCCGGGGTCGTTAGTGAGGTTATCAGCGTAAGAGTCAACATAAGCTGCTGCTGAATCACCGTCTGTGAGGTCGTAATCAGTAACCTCTCCGTCAATGTCAACTGAGAATGCTGTTTCAGCCTCGGGAGCTGAAAGAAGAACTTCAACATCACCGTCAGTTGCGGAAATTGCCATAACATCAGCTTCACTTGTTGCAAAAGCGATGCCTGACATGGGAATTGCAAGTGCAAAAACAATCATAAGAGCAAGAATGATTTTTGCAATGCTTTTCTTTGAGTTGTTTTTCATTGTCTTTGTCTCCTTTGAAATTTTTTTAGTTTCACCTGAGCATCTTATAATGCCGCAGAATAAATACAAAAAGATAATAACATTTAAACTGTGGATTGTCAACTTTTTTCAGCAAAAGTCAGCCTTTTTTTATTTCTTTCACGATGTTGACATAAAAAAGCTAAAGTGTTATCATTGACAAAGAGAAATTCATCAAGGAGAATGAACTATGAAATATGATTTTGACCGTGTGATTGACAGAAAAAATTCCGACAGTGTTAAATTTGACTTTGCAAAAGAAATGGGACTTCCCGAGGATGTGCTTCCTCTCTGGGTTGCCGATATGGATTTCCAGGCACCTCCGGGAGTAATCGAGGCTTTACAGAAGAGCCTTGACAGAGGTATCTTCGGTTACAGCGACACAAAGGACGATTACTACGAAACCGTTACCGCCTGGTTTAAAAAGCGTTTTGGCTTCACCTATGAAAAAGAGTGGCTTATCAAAACCCCCGGAATCGTTTTTGCCCTTGCAAATGCTGTAAGAGCACTTACAGAAAAGGGCGACAATGTTATCATCCAGCCGCCTGTTTACTATCCGTTCTTCAACGTTATCAGAAACAACCACAGAAACATCATCGAAAATCCCCTTGTCTGCATTGACGGCAAGTTCAGAATTGACTTTGAGGATTTTGAAAAGAAAATCGTTGACAACAACGTCAAGCTCTTTATCCTCTGCTCACCCCACAATCCCGTTTCAAGAGTGTGGACAAAAGAGGAACTTCAGAGACTCGGCGAAATCTGCCTTAAGCATAATGTTTATGTTGTTGCAGATGAGATTCACTGCGACTTCGTCTTTGAGGGAAGTAAGCACCACATTTTCATTGATGTTGTTCCCGAAATGAAACAGAGAACCATCATCTGCACCGCACCGAGCAAGACCTTCAATATTGCAGGTATGCAGCTTTCAAATATTTTCATCCCTTCGGCAGAAATCCGTGAAAGATATATGGCCGAAATCGATGTCACAGGCTTCACCGTACCGAGCAACCCGGGTGTTGTTGCCTGCAAGGCAGCATATGCAACAGGCGAGGAATGGTTTGAGGAGTGCCTTTCCTACATCAAGGGCAACTTTGATTATTTAAGAGACTTTCTCAAGGAGAACATCCCCGAAATCAAGCTCATCGAGCCGGAAGGAACCTACCTTGCATGGCTTGACTGCTCAGGTCTCGGACTTACCGCAGAGGAGCTTAACGACCTTATCATCAACAAGGCAAGGCTCTGGCTTGATGCAGGTGACATCTTCGGCAAGGCAAGTGAGCAGTATCAGAGAATTGTTCTTGCTTGTCCCAGAGCAACACTCGAAAAGGCAATGAAGCAGCTCAGCTTCGCAGTAGAAAGTAGTAAGTAGTAAGTAGTAAGGATTAGATAACAACCGAATCAAAATTAATGTCACGGGGATTTACCTCGTGACATTTTTGTTGGTGTATGCACAGAAAATTATGTTGAAAAATTGAAGAAATACAGGCACTCAGTTCCGGCGAAAAGCCCCTATTTATAGGGCATTGGTTTTACCACAGTCGACGAGGGCTCGACTGCTGCAACAAACACACAACATTAATTGGCGGAATATCTTTTGCCGTTATCGAGCTGTCGGGCGCAATTGTGAATTGTGCATTGTGAATCGCGAATTGTACTGATGCCGAAGGCATCCCTGACTACTCACTACTCACTACTTACTACTTAAAAGTCACATCAGACAAAACAGCAACAGTGCTTCTTCTATTCTGTCATATATGCTGTAAAGCTCTTGTTCGGGCAAGGGATTTTCGCCCTTGCCGATTTCCATTGTGAAGCCCGGTGACGAGAACTCCTCAATGAACCAGTCCTTGAAGCCGCCGTGACTGCAAAGGCCGAAATTGTCAATCAATCTGTAGCCGCAGGAGTCAGAAAGGATTTTTGCCATTATCTCAGAGCTTTTCGGAGTTTTGTCACCGTACTGCCAGAAAAGCTCCTCCCCCTGAGAATGAAGTGCCATAACGGAACGGAAGCGCCTTAATCTGCAAAGGCGTGTAAGCGTACGGGTTTCAGCTTCGCTTTCGGGGAATTTTCCGCCAAAGCGTCTCGGTGAAGGTGAGTCAATCCCCTCTTCGATTTCCATCTGCCGAAGCTTGTCCCAGCCTGCGTTAAAATTATGGTTGATGTCGACTCCGAGAGCATTGGCATTCCATTTGCTGTAATCCTCGCACCCGATTGAGGAAACAAAGCTTCTCAGCCCCTTTGCTCCGTCAGCTCCGTGAGTGGCAATTTCAACTCCGTCGGGATTCACGCAGGGAATGACGGTAACTCCGAGCTGCGAAAAGGCTTTTTCTATATCAACAGAGCAAAGAAGCTCCTTTTCTTCAATGCTTCTGCAAAGCTTTTCCGTAAAAAGATATAATGCAAGGCTCGTCAGCCATTCGCTGCCGTGAACGCCGCCTGCAAGAAGAACGGAATTTTTCTCATTGCCCAGAGTCAGCGAAAAAATTCCCCTGCCAAGGGCTGTCCGACCCTGAAGTGAAGGCTTTAAAAAGTGAAATTTTGCCGTAAGCTCTTCAAAAAGCCGTAAGTTTGTGTTATAATCAAAAACAGTCGGTTTAACAATTAAATCCATTATACATCGCTCCTTTGAGAAATGTATATTTATTGAAGGCCAATTTTATTACAAGGAGTTTTATATGAATTTCGATGAAAAGACCTTAAAGGTAAATGAAATCTACAACGGAAAAATTATCAATGTCCACGTTGACGACATTGAGCTTCCCAACGGTGAAAAGGCAATCAGAGAAATCGTTGAGCACAGCGGCGGAGTATGTGTTGCGGCACTCACCGATGAAAAGGAGCTTTTCTTTGTCCGCCAGTATCGCTATCCTTATAAGAAGGTTCTTCTTGAGCTTCCTGCAGGCAAGCTTGAAAAGGGCGAGGATCCTCTCAAGGCAGGCATGCGTGAGCTTGAAGAGGAATGCGGAGTCATTGCCGACAAGGTAATCAATATGGGAACAGTTTATCCCACAGTGGCTTACTGCAGTGAGATTATCTATCTTTTCCTTGCAACAGGACTTAAAAGCACTCATCAGCATCTTGACGAGGATGAGTTCCTCGCTGTTGAAAAAATCAGACTCGAGGACGCAGTCCGTATGGTTATGGACGGTGAAATCTCCGACTCAAAAACTGCCGTTCTTGTGCTTAAAATAAATAATCTTGTCAAGGAGAACAAAATCTGATGAAAAGATTTATTGTCGCCTCTGCTTCCCCGAGAAGAAAAGAGCTTCTTTTGAATGTAGGCTTCAGCTTTGAGGTAATCCCCTCCGATGCTGACGAAAGCTGTGAGGACAGCCTCACTCCCGAGGAGCTTGTCAGAGAGCTCGGAAGAAGAAAGGCCGAAAGAGTGTTAAGCGAAAACATCGATGCCGTTGTCCTCGGATGTGACACAATCGTGGAATATGGCGGAATCGTTCTGGGTAAGCCCGAAAGCCGTGAACAAGCAAAAGAGATGCTTAAGATGCTTTCAGGTAAAAAGCACAATGTTCACACAGGCGTCTGCATTACGGACAGCGAAAAAGCTGTCAGCTTCGTAAGCACGGTAAAGGTTGAATTTTATGAGCTTTCCGATGAGCTTATTGACGCCTATGTTGCAACAGGTGAAAGCGATGACAAGGCAGGCGCTTACGGCATTCAGGGTCTCGGATGTGTCCTTGTCAAGGGCATTGAGGGAGATTACTTTTCCGTTGTGGGACTTCCCGTTGCAGAAACGGTGAGAAGGCTCAGCGAGTTCGGAATAAATAACAAGTTAAGTAGTCAGTAGCCAGTAGTCAGTAGTCAGGACGCGGATAACCGTGTTCTGACTTTTTTTATTTATTACCGCGTAAGAACGAAAAAAATCACGAGGATTTTACCCGTGACTTTTTCTGTTTCAGGATATTTTTTTGACAGAACCGTCGAAATTCAGCAACTTTGTTGACACTTTGGAACACTTTGGAACACTTTGGAACAGGTTTTGGAACACCTCTGAAGCCCTTATTTATAAGGGTTTTCCTTACTTTTTTATATGTATGGGACAAAATATTTAATAAAAAAGTAAAAAAAGTAAGAGGGTGTAAAATAAAAAAGTTTATAGAAAAGTTTGTCCCATTGTCCCACTGTTCCGTTATTGAGTGGAAGGGAGAATCTTGATTTATTATCCGAGGATGTGACTTTGTGGTTCTACCGCCTCATACCGTGTCCGCTTGGTATATTACAACATCCGTGGATATGTGAATAAAGTTCTCCCCGCTCGCCGCGGTGGCATTACTTTGTCCCGAGCGACAAAGTAATCAAAACGCTCTTTTGATTGTACTAACCGTCCGCAGTGGCGGTGACATTTTTCCGCATCTGTCGTGGATATAATCGGAAGAAATTCACCTCAATTTATATTATACTTTTATTAAGGCACTACCGACGGAAAAAGTCACATTACTATAGTTCAATTAATCACTGCAGTTCACGAACAGCTCTGTTTAAAACTACCTCTTTCATTTCGGTCCGCTATGTCCATGCCATTCAGTAAGAGTTCAAGAAAGCTCCCAACCTCTCTGCTTTCAAACAACAGGTAGTCCGATAGTCGCAAACCGCTACACTTCTGTTTCAGTCAGAGAATGCATCCAAGGTTCTACAGTTTATTCCTTTCCGTTGTCGGAATATCTTTTGCCGTTATCGAGTTGTCGGGCGCAATTGTTAATCGTGAATTGTGAACTGCGAATTGGCCGACCCCTACTCGGCCCTTGGCCCTTACTACTACCTACTTACTACTGACTACTAAAACAAAAAGCACACCTCTTTCGAAGTGTGCTTTAAATATTCTTAAGTTATGTATTAGCCAAGAAGACCGCCGAGAACGCTCTGCATAAGCTCAACGCCTGCTGCTGAGTTACCGTCAAGGAAGAGGATACCAACGATAGTACCGAAAACCTTCATAAGAACGCCGAGAACCATTGCCATTGTGTCTTCTTCGGGAGCTCTGTCACTGTAAACAGCAACGAATTCATAGATCTTACCGCCGCAATCTGCAGGAAGCTCAACATATGAGCCTTCAGCAAACTTTGTCATGCCGTTGATTGTGTACTTCTGAAGCTGCCAGCCTGTGCACTCCTTGGTTTCTTCTGAGCATGTAACCTCAGGAAGATAGATAAGGCTGCCTGCAGTCATATCTCTGCTTGCTGCATCAGCATTGCCGGGAAGGTAATAGTAAGAACCTGTTACTGCACTCTGATATTCAAACATAGATGTTTCGGGATTATAAACTGAAAGGACCGTCTTTGATGAGCCTGTTGTACCGAAGTGAAGAACAACAATAGCCTGAGTTGCTGAATCAGGATACTCACCGCCAATCTGTGAATTGAAGTCATAGGAAATTGCAGAAGCATTAATTGACATTGCTCCGAAAAGCATCATAATAGCTAACATAACTGATAATATTTTTTTCATAAAAGTTACCTCCTGAATTTATATAGTTTATAGCTTGGCTAAATTATATCACCTATACAGCCAAATTTCAAGCATTTTTTTAAATAATTTTTATATTTGTCATATTATTTTTGTATTTTGCAAAAACAAAATGCTTATTTTCTCTTGCAGACTTTATTTTGCAACAAATTTTCCTCATAAGAAGCAAAAAAAGTTGACTTTACAATTGCTTATATTATATACTATTATAAATAAATTTTTGACAGAGGTGCAAAATGCTCGATAAATTCAACTGCCTTCCCGTATGGGGGCCTTACAGCAAAAAATATGCCGGCATTTCAAGAATTGCCGATCACGAAAAATACAAGGGCATCCGTTTTGACTTTTCCGTTGCCCCTGCAATCCACGCCTTTGACATCAGAGTTCCCAATGTAACTCTCCCCTCAGCTTACCACCCCTGGGACTGCAGTGAGGATTACTCCTTTTTCTCCTACCGTCACGACCTCGAATGGAAGGACAAGGTTTATGCAGATGTTTCCTACACAAGGCTCACTGATGAAAGCACCCTTGTAAGAACAGAGATTGTCAACAACACTGAGCTTATCAAGGACTGCGTTGTTAACTATTTTTCCTCAATAGAGTACCCTGCAGAGTCCTACACCGAGGTTTTCCTTCCCGAAAAGTGCGACTTCATCAAGGCAACGGATTACAGCGAGTACACCTATAAAACAACACGTCCCTGGGACGAGCAGAATGCCGACGGACGCAAAAAGGGTGAATTCATTGACAAGGCCTTCACCTTTGAAAAGGGTCTCGGTGACCGTGCGGAGAAATGGCATATGCCTCACCGTGTGATAAAGCCCTTCGGTGCTGAAGAGGGCGACAAGGTTGTTTACAAGGTAAAGCTTGAGAATTCCTACCTCAACGCTGTTCTTACTCTGCGTTACCGCACAAGCGACATCCACTACGAGCAGGGCAAGCAGGTAGGCGTGCATTACATAAACAGCAATAACACCGCCACCTTCATCCTCAACGGCAAAACAACCCTCCCCCTTGCTCCCTGCGACGAGCCCGAAATGGTTCACATCCATCTCGGTGAGCTTGAAAAGGGCGAGCTTGAGCTTTCCTTTGTTGCAACAGGCACAGGTGCTGCAGAATTCGACTTTTTTGCAATTACGGAAAATTACGATAAGGACTCAATTGAAGTCAAGTCCGTCCCCGTTGACTTCACTCCCGTTTTCAAAAATGAGGAGGCTGACAAGGGTTATCTTACAACTCTTAAGTATGACAAAATTGAAGGCGAATACCGTCTGCGTGTTTTTGATTCAAACACCAGATTCAGAGAAATTGAAACAGGCTCCCTTGAGGACTGCATGACCGCACGACTTTCCAACGCTGACGAAACCTTTGACGATGTAACGGAAAGCTTCACAGGTGCTTTCAAGCGTAAGCACAGCGACGAAGGCTTCTTCCATAACGCAATCAGCCACACAATTTTTGTTGAAAGCGGCGAAGCAAAGGTACAGTATGCCGTTATCTCAAAGGGCGAATGCGATTATCTCACAGAAGATGAGTACGAAGAAATCTATCAGAAGGCAAAACAAAAGGCAGTACGCTTCAACCTTAACCAAAAAGGTGAAACCTACCGCCTTAGCAATCAGCTTCTTTCCGCCGCCCTTCTTACAAATGTTGTTTACCCGATTTACAAGCACGGTGATTATATCATCCACCACACACCCGGCAAGCGTTGGGACTGCCTTTACACCTGGGACTCAGGCTTCATCGGTCTTGGCATGAATGAAATTGCTCCGAAGTTTGCCGAGTACATTCTCGATACATATTTAAGTGAAGAGGACAACCCCGACTACGCCTTCCTTCACCACGGCTCACCCGTACCCGTGCAGATTTATCAGCTTTACGAAATGCTTCAGAAGGCTGACGACAAGAGCCACCTTCTTTCCTATTATGCAAGATCAAGACTTTACTACCGCTTCCTTGCAGGTAAGATAAGAGGCTCAACAACAGGCAAATTCAGGTCAGGCATTCTCACAACCTACGATTACTTCTATTCAACAAGCGGTATGGACGATTATCCTGCTCAGGTTGCAATGATGAAGGGTAATCTCCGTGACAAGGCTTCACCTGTTATCACAACGGGTCAGGTTATCCGCTTTGGCAAAATCCTTTCAATCCTTGCAACAAAACTCGGCAAGGATGAGGATGTAAAGGAATACAAGGCAGACGTTGAAAGCCTTACAAAGGCTCTTGACACATATTCATGGGACGAGGAAAGCGGCTATTACAGCTATGTGCTTCACGACGAAAATTACGAGCCTGTAAAGAAATTCACCACAGCCGACGGTGAAAACATCAACAGGGGTCTTGACGGCATTTATCCCATCATTGCAGGCGCCTGCAACGAAAGCCAGAAGGCAAAAATTCTCGCCCACCTCAAGAGCGAGGACGAAATGCACACACCCTTCGGCATCAGCGCCGTTGACAAAACAGCTTCCTACTACAAAATCAACGGCTACTGGAACGGCAACATCTGGTTCCCGCATCAGTGGTTCATCTGGAAGAGCATGCTTGACTGCGGTGAGGCTGACTTTGCAAGAGACATTGCCCACCTCGCCCTCAACATCTGGAAGAGAGAGGTTGAAAGCACCTATTACACCTTCGAGATGGTCAACACGGTAACAGGTCTTGGCGGTTGGTTCCACAACTTCGGCGGGCTTTCCGCACCTCTTAACCTCTGGCTGAAGGCTTATTACGCACCCGGCACCGTCAATGTAGGCTTTGACACCTACCTTGACAAGACAAACTTCGGTGAGGACTTCACCAAGGCTCAGATCAACTTCACCTACTACGGCAACAGCGAAAAAATCAACCTTCTTTGCGTAATGAAGGACGGCAAGGATTACTCAGCACAGCTCAACGGTGAAGAAATCCCCTTCAACTATACTGACGGACTTCTTGAGTTCACCCTTTCACCCAAGAACGGCAGTGCTCACAGTCTTGTTATCAGCTGTAAATAAAAACAAAAGGAGAAAAAAGAAATGTACGAAAATCATAAGCCCTTAAAGCTTAATATCATTTCCGATATTCACTACTACTCAAAGGAAACAGGCATTTCAGGCAAGGCCTTTGAAAAAGAAAACGCAAAAACTCCCAACGACCTTCTCAACTGCGAGAAAATCCTTTCCTCGCTTATGGATCAGCTTGCAAAGGATGAATGCGAATACGTTCTCGTTTCAGGCGACGTTACCACAAAGGCGGAAATCGAGGCTCACGAGGGCGTTATCAGGCTTCTTCGCTCACTTAAGCAAAGAGGCAAGAAGGTTTATGTCATCACCGCAACTCACGACTACCACGACGGTGACGTTACAAGAAAGTTTGACGGCGACAATGTTATTCAGGTGCCTGCAGTAAAGCGTGAGGAGCTTTTTGACCTCTACCGTGAATTCGGCCCCGATGAAGCTATCGCAGTTCACCGTGAGAGTATGTCCTATGTTGTTCAACTTTGCGACGGCTACAGACTTTTCGCACTCAACGATGACAGCAACCGCAAAAACGGCAGCGGCTTCTCCGAAGACTGCTTCAAGTGGATAAGTGAGCAGATTGAGGATGCAAACAGGAACGGTCAGTTCATCATCCCCATGACTCATCATCCCATGCTCTCCCCCTCCCCCTTCTACACAATCATCGGTGGCGGCAACATTATGAAGGATCCCGAGCTGAGAATCGATCAGCTTACTGAAATGGGTGTCAACTATATGTTCACCGGCCACACTCATATGCAGGACATCTCCTACAAAATCACCGACAAGAACAAGGTTTTCTACGACATCACAACTGCAGCTGCAGTAGGCTATCCTGCAACCTTCCGTAAGGTTACCTTCCTTCCTGCAGAGGGCAAAATTGATGTTGACTCCGTTGATGTTCAGTGCGACATTGACGGCAGAGCTCTCAAGGATCATCTTGAGGACAAGTTCTTCGGCATGATCCGCCGTGTTATTGATGCCGCAGGCAAGGACATTCCCGAGTTTGCAAGACTCGCAACAGCCTTCAGCGTCAAGGAAAAGCTCATTTACAACATCGGCTGGATTATCAAGCCCTTTGCAAAAATACTCGGCAAGCTTAAAATCGGCACTCTCGCAAAGCTTGTAAAGAAGGAAAGCGGACTTAAAAAGAGTGACTGGGCTCACATCAAGGATCAGAAGGTTATTGATTTCATCGTTTCTCTTGTAAGAAATCTTTACGGCGGTGACAGCCCCTACTCTCCCGACACGGCAGAGTACAAAATCACCATGGGCGTGCTTGCAGTCATTGACAGCCTTCTCAACCTCTTCGGCATCAAAATCAGCAAGCTTCTCAAGGGTGCCGCAAGCGTACAGAGTCTCGTTGAGCCTCTTCTTTACAACAACGGCATCTGCGACGAAAAGGCTGTTCTCAACCTTTGGGACAACATTCCCGAAAAGCAGGAAAACAAGCTTGGCTTTGTAAAGAGCAACATGGGTCTCGGTGTAGTTATTCTTCTTGCTCTCACCGTTATCATTTTCCTTCCTGTGATTCTTCTCTGGCTCGGCTTCGGCTTTGTCATCAACAAGGCAAAGTACGGCAAGCTTATGAAATAAGAGGTTACAAAAATGGAAATCAGAAAAGGCAAATACCGCCACTTCAAGGGCAACGAGTACGAGGTAATCGGCACTGCAAGGTACAGCGAAACCCTTGAGGAAATGGTGGTTTACAGAGCCCTTTACGGCGAAGGCGGTCTTTGGGTCAGACCTGCAGAAATGTGGAACGAGACCATTGAAAGAGACGGCAAGATCTTTAAGAGATTTGAATTTATTGAATAAAAATTACAGCACCCCGATTTCGAGGTGCTGTTTTTTTGTTATTTGACGGTGACAGTAACGGGAGTGAATCCGCTTCTTACTGCGCCTGCGCTTGTGTTAATCACCGCACGGACTGCAAAGGTGTACTTTGCACCGCTCTTGAGGTTTGAGAAGTTAAGCGTACCTGCTTTGGTGTAGGTCTTATAAAGCTTGTAATTTCCGTTACCTGCCTTGTAATAAATCTGATAGCCTTCTGCACCGGTCACTGCCTTCCAGTTAACTGCAAGCTTACCCTTTGAGGGAGCAGTTACCTTAACTGTGGGGTTGGAAGGAAGTGTTGAAGTGGTGAAGGTTGCATAATCTGACCACACGATACCGCTGTCGGTCTTGACATAAGGACGAACAGCAAAGGTAAACTTCGTACCCGCCTTGAGATTTTTGAAGTTGTGGCTTGTTGCTGCTGTTGCTTTGACAGCAATCTTCCATGTGTTACCTGACTTATAATAAATGCGGTAGCCTGTTGCACCGACAGATTTTGCCCAGGTGAGGTTGATTGAAGAGGTGGTCTGGGTGGAGGTAATCTTTGAAATCTTAACAGCCTTGGTTGCAGTAGCAATTGAGGTGTAGCCTTTTGCCCAAACAACTTTTCCGCCTGACTTTGTTCCTGCCTTTACAGCAAAGCTGTATTTTGTGCCCGCTTTAAGTCCGCTTATTGTTTTTGTTGTACCAGTTGTCGTAGCAACAGCTACCCATTTACCGTTAATCATCTGATAAACCTTGTAACCTGTTGCACCTGCAACAGCATTCCAATCAAGTTTAATTGCTTTATCCGACTGTGAAGCAGTTATTTTACTTGGCTTACCGAGATTATTAGGATTGAACTTCACAATGTGACCATCATCATAAACATAACCTACAGGCACATAAAGGTGATGCTTTTCTGTTATTTTTAGAGTTTTCGTGTTAGGAATAAGATAATACACATTGTCAAGTCTGTATTCCTTTTCACCGCTTCTGAGTTCATCCTTCATAGTTTCCTGTTCTGTACTTGCTCCGATTTCCTCGCACTCTTCAGCGTTGTTGGGATCATACTTGTAGTTCACTGTATAAATAATTTTCTGATTCTCACTTACAACACTTGTTACTTTGTGTACATTTACAGGAGATGCCACACTTTCCATTGTTCCGATACACTCCCATGTAAATCCACCTGAAAAGCTATGATTAATCTTACCAGTAGCTTCGTACACATCCCAAGTTTTGTTGGAGTCTCCGGCAAAACTCTTATTAACATTTGTTGCAATAAGCTTGTAACCGGTAGAATCAATCTTGTTCGTATTAGTCCTTGTAGGAACCCATGTTCTGGCGTAAATCTGGAAATCAATGTCTCCTGAAGCACAAATATAATAAACTTCACCATATTTCGATTCATAGGAAGCTCCATCGTAACCACCGTATCCATAAGGTTTAACATACAAGCCCTTTTGATTGTATACAGTTACACTTTCGCCTTCATCTCTGTTTTCTCTACCGATAGTAAAGCTATAAAACGGACATACAAACTTATACCATTTCTGAGTTCCTGCAGCCTTTACGCTGATTTTTTGGTTAGCCTTAATACTTTCAGCCTTTTCAGGAAGTTTCACTACATCAGCTTTATCCACTCCATAAATAGGAATATTAAAATTCTGAGTTGCTTTATAATTCTTCCAGCTGACTTCAAGACTTATATCCATAACACCTTTACCAGTAGATGTAAATGTACCTGTCAGAAGTCCGTTTTTATCGATTTTGACACTTGCAGGAGCATCGACTAATTTCACTGAATGCTCATAACCATTATCAGCGAACTCAAGCAACTGCAACTTAAGAGGTTCACTCGCAATAACTCTCTCACCATGTGCAATACTTCTTGCTTCGGGAATTTTTGCATTCTCATTCGCAGCCATTGCTCCGCTCATGGTCAAACTACACATAAGCATAAACACAGCCACAAAAAACAGCATCAATTTTTTTCTGTTGATAATTTTTGTTTTTCTTTCCATAAATTTTTCTCCTATCATTTAATTTAATAGTGCTCAAAACACCATCATTAACTATCATTGTAATCTTTAGAAAAAATATTTTCAATCCCCTATGTAACGAACGGTCGTTTTTTCGGGCGAACGGTATTTTTGCAACAAAAAATACCGCATATCCACCAAATCATAACATCACATTTCATCAATTATGCACAAAGCAAATTCACCACGTTCAGAATGACATTGATTGTGGATTGTGCTTTGTGAATTACAGGGAGACCACATGGGGTCACCCCTACGCGATTTTGCGTTTTATTGCAGACGACCAATGGTCGCCCCTACGCAGCCTCAAATGCCGAAGGCACCCCTGACTACTCACTACTCACTACTCACTACTGCATCGCACCGCGATGCCACTTTATTAACATTTGTCTGCTTTCCTTGACTTAAGTGCGTAATAATGGTATTATAACAAACATAAGTATATAAAAACTCGCAAAGGAGTTGAAAAAAATGACCGTAGAAAAACTTAAAAATTATGAGCCTCTTTTCGGTGCATGGTCAGTTGTGAGCAAAATTGCCGAAGGCAGATACTCAAAGGTTTTCAAGGTTGCAAAGGCTGAAGACGGTCACGTGCGCCACCAGTGCCTTAAAACAATCCGCTTTCCTGCAGGTAACGAGGAATTAAGCAAGGTTATCTCTTCGGGAATTTACACTAATGTTCAGCAGTATCTTGACGAGGTTGAGGCCTCTGTCAGAAGAAACATGGACAAAATGCTCTCATTAAGAGGCAACAAAAACATTGTCCGTTTTGATAACTATACTATTATAAAAGAAAACTCCTGCTTCTATCTTGTAATTCTCATGGAGCTTCTCAAGCCCCTTTCAGATCACCTCAAGGCTGACTCTGCAGTTCAGAACGATGTGATAAAAATCGGCTCTGACATCTGCTCTGCCCTTGAAGCCTTCCGTGAAGCAGGCATAATCCACCACGAAATCAAGCCCGAAAACATCTACGTTGACAGCAAGGGCAGCTTCAAATTAGGTGACTTCGGCGTTTGCAAGGGTCGCTTCGGCGAGGACAAGGTTGTTTCATCATATATCGCCCCCGAGCTTTACGCCAACGGCTCAATAGACATCAGTTCCGATATCTATTCACTGGGCATTCTGCTTTATAAGCTTCTTAACAACAACCGTCTGCCCTTCCTTCCCCAGTACCCTGCTCCCGTTTCTCTCACAGACAGAGAATACGCCTTTGATAAGCGTATGAGAGGTGACCTTTTCCCCGCCCCCTCAAATGCAAGTCAGGGCCTTGCAAATGTTATTTTCAAAGCAACAGCCTTCCGTGCTCACGAGCGTTACACAGATCCCTCAGTATTTTCACTTGAGCTTGAGAAGAATTACATTTTTGCTCCGCCGGCAGCTCCTTCATCAGCTCCCGTTTACGCTCCTGCGGCACCAATCACTCCCGTTGCTCCCTCGCCTGCTCCTGCCTCCTACAGCTTTGCAGGTAACGGTGCACCTCTTTACGGCAACGAAAATGAAGCTTACGATGACTCCTATGAGGACACGGACGAGTTTGAAAATGCTTTCAGCGATTACGAAGCTGAAGAGGGCGAGGTTGGCGAAAAGGTAAATAAAAAGTGGTATTTCATCATTATTGCTCTTGTGATTATTCTCGGTGTTGCAATAGGTGTTGTTGCCAAGGGCTCAAAGGAAAAGGAAACCACCACAACCACCACAACCCAGGCAATTACCTTCGGTGCAGAGACAACTAACCCCTTCACCTCAACAGCTGCTCCGACCACAAGCGCCACAACCACAACGGAAACCACCACCGAAACTACTACAGAAACCACTACAGAATCAACAACCGTAACCACTACGGCTGATTTACCCTCTGCAGTGACAACCACAACAGATCCTAACACAACAAAGGCTACCTTACCCTCAACCACAGAAACAACAACAGAAGCTCCCACTGAGGAAAGCCCCACACAGGAGCCTACCGAGGAACCGACCTACAGCGATCCTATCCTTGTTTCTCCTCCGCCTTACGGAGTAGTTGAAGGCAGCACGGACGAAAAAGGAATCGTCAGCACCTCTGTCACCGCTTCAGCTCAGGGCACCTTCAACGGCAGAGATATCACAATCAGAGTTGAAGGTCTCACAGGTGAAAATTACGAGATAAACGAAAGTAATATCTATATTTACACCTTCGAGGGAGCAAGCCGTACAATCAGCCTTGCAACAGCCTCTCTGACAAAGGGCTCTGACGGCTCAGCTTACTGCCTTATCACGGCAAGTGACGAGAATTTCAGCTACGACCCTGAGAATTACCGTTATTACGTTGTTCTCGAATATGACACAATCAAGACCGAGTCATCAAGAAACCTCGGAGTCCAGGTTAAGGTATAAAAATCATCAGCGATGTACAGAACGTATGTCGCTGATTTTGTTTTTCTCTATTTACAAATTTCAAGTAAAATGTTATGATGTAAAAAAATCAATGAGGTAAGCAAAGTGAAAATTAAAAGAGATGTTGTTGCCGCACTTATATGGGACGGCAACAGATTTATGATCTGTCAGCGCCCTGAAAGCAAAACAAGAGCCTTGCAATGGGAATTTGTCGGCGGCAAAACAGAAGAAGGCGAAACCAAAGAGGATGCCCTCATCCGTGAATGCCGTGAGGAAATCGGCATTACCGTTTGTGTGGGAGATGTTTTCTATGAGGTTGACCACGAGTACCCGGACATTTTTATTCACCTGACCCTTTATAACTGCACTATTGCAGAGGGTGAAGTGAAAATGCTCGAGCACAATGACATCAGGTGGATCACACCAAGGGAAATCCCGCAGTATGAATTCTGCCCTGCAGATAAGGAAATTCTTGAAAAGATAAAAAGAGAAAAAGGAGAAAACGAATGAAGAAAAGACCGCTTACACGAAAAGATCTCGAATATTACGCAAGAATGGCGGCAGAGGCCTATGTAAACGACCCTGTCCATTCCTATGCCACAAAAAATGAAAAGATAAGAAAGAAATACGTTTATCACTTTATGATTGAACGCCTTTCAACCTCAAACCGTGAGGACATTATCTATCAGGATGAGGAGAAAAGAGGCATCTGTATCTGGCGCAAGGCTCATAACGAATATGATGTTTTTGACTTTCTTATGTGCCCGAACTATATCTTCCTTGCCCTTTATCTTCCCAACACAATAAAAACCCTTTCAGCCTACGGTCACCTTGACGTTAAGGTTTTCCCCGAGGATTGCTACATTATCTCCCCTGTTTTTGTTGACCCCGAGCATCAGGGCAAGGGTATTGCAACAAAGCTTATCAGGCAAGGCATCAGGGACCTTACCGCACAAGGCTACAAGCTCGGACTTGAGGCACAGGATTACAAGAATATGAAATTCTATGAAAAGCTCGGCTTCAAGGTCATCAGGCACGACCACTGGGAGAAAGAAAACATTGACAACTGGTATATGATGTACGAAGGAGAATAAGAAAATGATTATACTTGAAAACAACGGCGTATTTGTCCTTGAAACAAAAAACACCCACTATGTTATGGCAGTTGACTGCACAGGTGTGCTCAACCACGTTCACTGGGGCAGAAAATGCGCTGATATCGAAGACTACAAATGCACCTACAAGCCCTGGGAAAGAAACTCCAACCACTCCGCAAGAGATGTAGGAAAAACCGAATACCTTCCCTACGGCGGAACCTGCTACAGAACTCCTGCATTTGTGGCAACCTATGCGGATAACTGCCGTGAAGCACTTCTTACCTATAAGGACTTCAATGTCACCTTCGAGGATGAGGATACCTTCCTTCTTGAAATCATTCTTGAGGACAAGCAGTACAAGCTTGAGGCCTCCCTTTTCTACAGGCTCAGAGAGGAAACCGACGTTATCGAACGCTACAGTGTGATCAGAAACTGCAGTGATAAAGCGGTTACACTCAAGAAGGTTGCTTCCGGCGAATTCAACTTCCCTTCAATGAGACCTTACAGCTCAATCAACTTCAACGGCTCCTGGGCAGGCGAATTCAGAAAGGAAAGCACACAGGTAAGAAACGGTGTTCTCACCTACGAAAACAGAAAGGGCGGCAGTAATCACACCCACTCCCCTGCCTTCATCCTTTCACAGAACGCAACAGAAAAGGAAGGCGATGTTTTCTTCGGTGCGCTTGCCTGGTCAGGCAACTACAAGGTTGAGATTTCCCGTGACTTTGCGGGCTTCACAAGAGCCGTAATCGGCATCAATGACTTCGATTTTTCTTACACCCTCAAGCCCGGTGAAGCATTCGACACACCTTCCGTTTACTGCGGTTATACAAAGGGCTTTGGCGAAATGAGCAATCAGATGAACGCCTATGCAGTCAATCACATTCTCCCCAAAAGCTTTAACAATACGCCTCTCCCCGTCCTTTACAACAGCTGGGAGGCAACCTGGTTTGACGTAAGCTGCGAGGGTCAGCAGAAGCTTGCAGAAAAAGCCGCTGACATCGGCTGTGAGCTTTTTGTTATGGATGACGGCTGGTTCGGTGAAAGAAAGAATGACTGGGCAGGTCTCGGTGACTGGTATGTCAACAAGGAAAAGTTCCCCGACGGACTTTCTCCTCTCATTGATAAGCTAAAAAGTCTCGGTATGCGCTTCGGTCTGTGGTTTGAGCCCGAAATGGTAAACCCCGACAGTGACCTTTACCGTACTCATCCCGACTGGGCATATCATTACGACACAAGAGATGCTGACCTTTTAAGACAGCAGCTGGTTCTTAACCTCACAAAGCCCGAGGTAAAGGAATATGTCTTCAAAGTTATGGACGATATGCTTTGCGAATATGATATCAGCTACATTAAATGGGATATGAACAGAGCCTACTCACAGACAGGTGCAGAAAATCTTGAGAATCCGCAGGAGCTCTGGTACCGTCATGTCAAGGCGGTTTATGAAATTGCTGACAGACTCAAGGCTAAGCACCCCTCACTTCAGCTCGAATGCTGTGCTTCAGGCGGAGGCAGAGCTGAGCTCGGAGCACTTTCCCACTTTGATATGGTATGGACAAGCGACAACACAGATCCCATCGACAGACTCACAATCCAGCAGGGCTTCTCCCTTCTTTACCCAATCAAATGCATGCGTGCATGGGTAACAGACACCAACAGATGGTCACGCCCGAGGGATTGGGATTTCCGCTTCAACGTTACAATGCAGGGCTCACTTTCCATTGGCGGAAACCTTCTCAAGTACACCGAGGAAGAGCTTGAAATTCACAGAAAATACATCGCTCTTTACAAGGAAATCAGACAAACCGTTCAGTTCGGCTCATTCTACCGCCTTGCAAACTTTGATGAAGATCAGATTTTTGCCACACAGTATGTCAAGGACAACAAGAGCGTTCTCTTCCTTTGCAGAGATGTCACCACCTTCTTTAACGACAAATTCTACCGCATCAACCTTGACGGTCTTGATGAGTTCGCACGCTACAATGTTAAAATCGATGACAAGACAGAAAGCTACAGCGGTGCTTATCTTATGAATGTCGGCCTTGAATTTGAAATGGGCGGATCGCTTCAGTCAAAGATTATTGTAATTGATAAGGCGGAGTGATAGTAGTCAGGACATTGTGAATGCACAATTCACAATGCACAATTCACAATTGAGGTCGCGGAGAAAGTCTCCGTGACCTTTTTTCGTTCACTCCGCAGAGGGAAGAGGTTAAAACAGCAAGGCTTTATTGAATGCAGAATGCAGAATTGTAGGCTCTCGCATTACGAGTCCGTATGAATGTAACAATGTAACAAATTTTTCTATAAACTTTTTTTGTTTTGCACCCTCTTACTTTTTATACTTTTTTTATAAAAATATTGTTACAATTGTAGCAAAAAGGGTGAAAACCCTTATAAACACTGGGCTCAGAGGGTGTCACAAAGGTGTCACAAAGGTGTCACAAAGTCAGAGTTTGTGACAACAATTCAACACAAAAGTACGGCACAAAAGCCGTCATTCTTTCTGTTTTATCTGGCAGAATATCCTCTTTCCGTTACAAGCAAGTCCTACCGAGATTGCGAATTGTTAAAAGCTTTTCGCCCAGTTAACAAGTGAATTATGCCAGATGTTTTCCTCAACATCCTTTCTCATTCTGTCTGTAACGGGACCGTTTGAAGCAAGCTTTCCGAGAATCACCTGCTGAAGCTGACCGATTGTCATCTGCTCATAAGGCACATCCTTCGGCACGATAACGGCTTCTTTTTCCGCTGTCTTTTCAGCTTCCTTCTTTTCTTCCTTCGCTTTTTCTTCGGATTTTTTCTCTTCGGGCTTTTTAACAGGAGCTGTTTTTATTTCAAATTCCTCTTTAATCAAAGCTTCAGCCTTGAGCCTGGCCTTATGGCAAGGAAGATAAATTTCACCCGAATTACCCTTGAGCGAAACCGTCAGCTGACCGTTTTCAGCCTTAAGCTTACCGCCGAAAAGTACGCCCTCATACTCACTGTAAGCTCCTGACGGCACAGTGAAGGAGCAATCAGCGTCATCATTGTTAACGGCAACAACAGCCGTTTCCTCTCCCGCCCGGCGTGAAAAGGCATACTGTCTGTTACGAAGGTAAAGCTCCTTGTAGTCGCCATAGGAAAGCGCCCTTGTGCTCTGCCGGATTTTTCCTAACGCAGTAATAAGCTTCAGAAAAGCGTTTTCATTAAGTGAATCCTTATAGTTCTCATAAGCCATCTCAGGCCTTAAGGAAGCATCACTGCCTCTTTCCTTTCTCCCCTCAATTCCAAGCTCTGAGCCGTAATAAACCGAAGGAATTCCCGGTAAGGTATAAAGCAGAATATGCACGGGAAGGAAGTGATTTTTATTGCAGAGCTTTGTGTAAATTCTTTCAACATCGTGATTGTCAACAAAGTTATAAAGCTTAAGCCCGTCACCCTTACTCATATCCCTCAGACGGTTGACCGTGTGAGCAATCTCAAAATAGTTATGATCATTGTGCCCCGAATAAAGAGCCTTATGAAGATGATAGTTCGTCACGGAATGAAGTGTACCCTCATTGACCCAACGGTTGTAATCTCCGTGAATAACCTCACCCATAAGCCAGAAGTCAGCCTTGACCTCATTAGCCACCAAGCGAAGAGCCTTCATATACTCAAAGTCGAGTACATCTGCCGCATCAAGACGAATTCCGTCAATATCAAATTCACTTACCCAATAGCGGATAACATCACAGATGTAATCTCTTACCTCGGGATTATGCTGATTGAGCTTTGCAAGGAGGTTATACCCTCCCCAGTTACCGTAGGAAAAGCCGTCGTTATATTCATTGTTGCCGTAAAAGCTTACATTGCAGTACCAATCCTTATACCTTGAAGCTTCTCTTTTTTCCTTAAGGTCACGAAATGCAAAGAAATCTCTGCCGGTGTGATTGAAAACACCGTCAAAAACAACCTTTATGCCCTTACTGTGGCATTCTCTGACAAAAAGCTTAAGGTCATCATTTGTGCCGAGACGACTGTCGAGCTTTTTGTAATCAGTTGTTTCGTAGCCGTGACCGACCGATTCGCACAAGGGCCCGATGTAAAGGGCATTGAAGCCTGCCTTTTTAATATGCTCAAGCCAGGGAAGAAGCCTGAGGAGTCTGCTTTCGGTGTAGATATAATCGTTAAGAGCAGGAGCCCCTGTCATTCCTAACGGATAAATGTGATAAAAAATGGCCTCATCGTACCACGCCATAGTGTATTGCCTCCGGGATAATCAATTAAAGAAGTGAAATTTTAAAGCAAATGGGAAGGTCTGTGTTCACACCTTCGGGAAGCTCAATTTCAAGAGCTTTTTCCGTTCTCTTGAATTCAACCTCACCGTAGCCTAAAAGCTCGATTCTGTCAAAAAGAACATATCTCATATCGCATCTGCGAAGGCTCTTGATTTTAACCTTTTTGCCGTTGGGACGCATCTGGAAGGCATAAAGCGTTCCGTCCTTGTAGGTAAAGCGGAAGTCCTTGTTGGTGAAAGCCTTTTCATCGCTGTCCTTGAAGGCACCGTCCTCGGCATTTACCTTACCCTCACCGAAGTATCTCCACACTCTTGAGCCGTAGATAGCTTCACCGTTTGTTTCAAGCCACTTACCCATATCGAGAAGCACCTTTGTTTCCTCGTCGGTGATTGTACCGTCGGGCTTGGGTCCGATGTTGATAAGAAGGTTACCGTTTTTACTTACGATATCGATAAGATCGCTGATAACCTGTCTTGCGCTCTTGTATTTGTTATCCTTGATGTAGCCCCAGGAGTGCTTACCGATGTTTGTATCAGTCTGCCAGGGCACAGGTGAAATTCCTGTAAGCGCACCCTTTTCGATGTCATAGGTTGCAACTGTATCAGGGAAGGCGTAATGCTTATAGTTGATTGTTACTTCCTTGCCCCACTCATCTGCACGGTTATAATAGTATGCGGCAAGCTTCTTGAGGTAGGGCTTGAAGGAGTGATTCTGAATCCACCAGTCAAAGTAAAGAATTGACGGCTGATACTTATCTATAAGCTCACAGGTTCTCACAAGCCAGTCCTCGAGCCATTCCTTGCTTGCACCTACGCCCTGAGGATCCTCTGTGCTCGGGCCCATATTATGGGAATCAAGCTCGGGAATATAAACTGCAGGGCCGTAGAAATCAGCATAGGCTTCATCGTTAACATCGCTGTCGAAGCTTCTTCCGAGGTTAAGGAAGAAATAATGCTCCGCACGGTGAGTTGAAGCGCAGAAGGTAAGGCCTTTTTTCTCGCAGCTGCCTTTAAGCTCACCGACAATATCCTTGCAGGGACCCATCCTTGTTGCGTTCCAGCGGTTGAATTCGGTTTCATACATTGCGAAGCCGTCGTGATGCTCTGCAACGGGCATAACATATTTTATGCCTGCCTTGCTGAAAAGGTCAATCCATTCGTCAGCGTTGAATTTTTCAGCCTTGAACATAGGAATGAAATCCTTATAGCCGAAATTCTTATGCTCACCGTAGGTTTTTCTGTGGTGCTCAAATTCACGGCAATTCTTATCATACATTGAACGGGCGTACCATTCGTTACCAAAGCCGGGCACGCTGTAAATGCCCCAATGGATGAAGATACCGAGCTTATCGTGCACAAACCAATCGGGAGCCTTGTGATTGCAAAGAGATGCCCAGTCAGCCTTGTACCTTCCGTTTTCTATCACACGGTCAATTTTCTCAAGATATTCATTTACTGTCATATGCTTTCTCCTTAAAATTTCTTTGACCCATATTAACACAAAAATCGCTTATTGTAAATAAAAAACGGACCTTGAAGCATGCAGAAAAATTTTTATATATTTTTTGAATTTTTTTATAAAAAAGTCTTGACATTTTCCTTGCATAGTGGTATAGTATACAAGCGCTCGAGAGAGCGGATATATGCGAGAGTGGCGGAATCGGCAGACGCGCACGTTTGAGGGGCGTGTGGGGCAGCTCGTACGGGTTCAAGTCCCG
>JAZKYQ010000117.1:0-12555 GCA_045612205.1 Acutalibacteraceae bacterium
TATTATTATGCGAATGGTTAATGGTAATCTTTTAGCAACATTTAAACAAATTCAGAATAATTTTGTTGACTTGGACAATAAAACAGGTAGTAAACCCGTAAAAATATATAATAATATTTGGTAGGAGGTAAATATGCATAGAGATGCTTCGATAAAAAATATAGTTGATATTATCGCAACATTATTGCAAACAATAATTTTAGCGGTTATCCCTGTTGTTTTAGAGGGTTGCAAAATATGGCAAATTGTAGCATATATCCTTATGTTCGTAGCACACATTATATTTATGTTTTTAATAAGAGAAGAATTAATTAAATTTTTAACTCTTTCTCTTGCTATAGATATTAGAAAATATCGAGAGGATACTGTAGTTGAAATCTTTAAAAACAAAATTCTACCTAATTCATTTGAAATAAAGAAATTTAATAGTGAAAACGATGATTTTGATAAATACTATCTTTTTTTGAAATGGAAAGAAACTGCCGAATTGGTTTGTGTATACTTTACTCCAGATTTTATAAATAAAAAATTAAGTCGAAAGAAAGAAGTCAGTTTTTCGAGGAATAAAATTTATCAAAAAGAAGTGCAAATGGTTGTTGAAATATTAACTCAAACTTATGATTCAAATAAGAAGTTTAAAGATACTATAAATGATTATAAGTGTAAAACATTTTGTAAAGATATCAATGATTTATACAACAATTTACTCAGCATAAAAAGACACATTAATTAAAGCGTCAAATTTTTCTACTATTGGAAAAATGCAAACATTTTGCAAACAAAAGGATAAAGATTGCTGAAAACTAATAAATATTGAAAATGATAATAAGGGAGAAAAACATTTAAAAATCCTTGCTGTATAAGGGATTGTCAGGTATCATAGGAGAAAACAAGTGAACAGATAAAACATTGCTTATATATCTCCTAAGGATTAGATGTGGGTTCGATTCCCGCAGGGGGTGCCAAAAAACAACCATCCGACCAGATGGTTGTTTTTTTATCCTATCCGAAGGATTGGTATGTAATCTCGTGTAGCGAGTATGTAATCGCTGTAGGTGTATGTCATCACCACAGGTGCATATCCTTCGGATTGATTACATACATTTTCCCCGGAAAATGATTATATACACACCTTGCGGTGTGATTACATTCCGTCTGCGACGGATTACATACAAGGCTTACGCCTAACGATGTTGCGCTTTTCGAAAACGGTGTTTTTTACCGCAACAACCCGTTGCTTGTGCAATGCACATTTCGGTGGTAAAATACTGCTGAGGTGATAATCTTATGGAAGTGAAGGATATTTTACTTGAGCTGAGAACTAAAAACGGACTTTCTCAGGATGAGCTTGCCGAAAAGGTTTTTGTAACCCGTCAGGCTGTGTCACGTTGGGAAAACGGTGAAACCACACCTAACACAGAAACACTGAAACTGTTATCGAAGCTTTATGATGTTTCTATCAATACTCTTTTAGGGTCTCCGAGACGGCTTGTTTGTCAGTGCTGCGGCAAGGTGCTTGATGACAGCAATATCAGTAAGGAAGCTGACGGAGTTTTCAATGAAGAATACTGTAAATGGTGTTACAGCGATGGTGATTTTACGCTAGATTTCTGGAAGCAGTATGCAAATCTTGGCGGAAGAGAAATGTTCCTTGGGTTTAAAAAGAAGCTCGTTGATGAGTTCAATACCCTTCTTAATGTTGAAGGCTTACCGAAGGTTGAAGACTTAAATGTTTTGCCGGGCAGCTTTGTGAATCTTGAATACAGACTTCCTAACGGTGAGCTTGTGAAATTCCTTGACGACAAGGCAACCTATCTCGGCAATCAGCTTGAATGTGAGTTCGGCGGTGACAGATGCTTCGGCATTGTGGCAAGTATGGATTTTCTGCTTGTTTGCACCTATGAAGAAAACGGAGAAAATCCCGAGCTTGTAATTTATAAAAAGAGATAAAAAAATACCGCTTTACTAAATAAAGTAAGGCGGTATTTCTATTACTGTAACATATCTGTTGTTTCGGTTGTGGCCTTGTCGGTGGCTTTATCCGTTGTGTTATCGGTTGTCATATCAGATGTCATATCTTCAAAAAGACCCGTTGAGCTGTTGCTGTCGGTCACATTTCCGTTCTGTGTCATATCGTCTTCAAGGTCGTCAAGAGCTGAGCTTAAATCATCCATCATTGAGGTTGCGCCGTCCTTGAGGGTTGTCATTTCGTTTTTGATGTCGTCCTTGGTGTTGTCACCGCAGGCGGCAAAGGTGAAAATCAGTGCAACCAATGCGAGAATCATAAGTATTGATAAAATCTTTTTCATAAAACGGAAGCTCCTTTTTGTTTTAATGTTTTGTATATATTATGATCTGTGAGGTGTGAATTATTCATAAGAACAAAAAAGGATTAAATAAAAGTAAAAAAAGCTTTATTTCATTGACTAAATTGACTGTTAATGGTAAAATAAACTGAATAATTATTTTTGCTTTACCTCGTAAGGCGGAAAAGGAGAAAAACATTATGAAACCTAACAAAAACCCGTTGTGGCAAACCAATCCTACCGAAAGAAAAAGCTACTATTTCTATTTCTTCGGACAGAACATGATTTACAATATGATCGCCGCATACCTTACAACTTATCTGCTTCTTATCGGTGTGAATCCTGTTAAATCAGCCTCCGTTATGCTCGCAGTTAAAGTATGGGACGCAGTGAATGACGCTCTTTTCGGTGTTGTATTTGATAAGATCAGCTTCAAGAGCGGAAAAAAATACATCCCTTGGCTTAAAATAGCTTGTGCACTTACACCTATTTCAACAATCGCAGTTTTCATAATCCCGAACACACCTTCAACAAGTGAAGCCTTCAAGCTTGCATGGTTTGCAATTGCTTACATAGTATGGGATACAGCCTATACTCTTTGTGACGTTCCTGCCTTCGGTATCATTACCGCTATGACAAGCAATGTTGAAGAAAGAAACACAATCCTTTCACTTAAGGGTATCACCGGCGGTGTGGGCTCCGCGCTTACAACCGTACTTGTAACACTTCTTATCAGTGAATTTGTAGGCCTCGGTTACGGCTGGGTTTCAGTCATTGTTGCTGTTGTGGCAGCTGCAACTATGTTCCCTGTTTGCTTCAAGTGTGAGGAAAGAAACAAGAGCATTGACGAAGAGCAGTTTACTGTAAGAAGAATGCTCAAATACATTGTAAGCAACAAGTATCTTCTTATCTATTACATCGGCTATATCTTCTATTCAGGTGCACAGACCTACAATGCACTTCATCTCATCGTTGCATACTACATCTTCAACAACACTCTTGCATCACTTATCACAGGTACAGTTGCTGCACTTCCTCAGCTCTTTATGGCTCTTCTTGTTCCCAAGATTATCAGAAAAATGGACAAGACAAAGCTCTTCAAAATTTCAGTTATTGCTGCAATTGCATTCTCATTCCTTCTTGTTCCTGATTTTGCAAGAAGCAACTTCATTATCTTCACAGTTATCTTTATGCTCAGATCTATCCCTCTCGGCATTATCGGTGTTCTCGCATTCACCTTTACTCCCGACTGTGCAGAGTATGGTCAGTACACAACCGGAACCGAAGCAAAGGGTATCACCTTCGCTATTCAGACCTTTGCCGTTAAGCTTGCAGCAGCAATTTCAGGCTCACTCGGTCTTGCACTTCTCGGCTTCTTCGGCTTCAAGACCTTTGACGGTGTTGACAGCTTTGAGGCGCTTGAAGCAATCAACGCAAGAGCACAGCAGACAGCTGAAGCTATTGACGGTCTCTGGTTCACCTATAACGCAGTGCCTATCATTGGTCTTGTGATCGCTCTTGTTATCTGGAGCTTCTATAAGCTTAATGACAAGGATATTCAGGTTATGGCTGACTATAACGTTGGTAAAATTACAAAAGAGGAAGCTGAAAGTCAGCTTTCAAGAAAATATTGATCTCAAACGGTCAATAATAAAAATGGCAAAAAACTAAAGGAGTATAACTATGGAACCAATCAAAGTTGACTTTACCGGTAACGGCAGTAACGAAAGAGGCAGAGGAAAGAACGCCTACCTTGTGCCTGAAAAATCCGTTCTCAAGCTGGCAATCTGTCTCATCGGAACAATCATCGGCGGAGCGATTGCATATTACTTTATGCTTCCCCCTCTTAATTTCAAAAGCACTGATACTTATATGTTCCTCGGAACAGTAATCGCTATATTCATGGCTCTTCTCTTTGTAACAAGCGGAGCTTATCTCAAGCCTGAATATGTGCCTTATGTGAAGAAAAAATCAATCATACCTCTTGCTCTTGCGGTTGTGCTTGTTGTCGTTGTCGGTATAGGCTTTGTTGCTTCTTCCGTATTTTTCTGAGCAAAGACTTACAGTAATATTATCTCTGTTGACGAAAACAAATCCTTCGCAAGTGATATTGCAGAGGCCGACTTCTCAAGCGTTCCCGTGCTTGACAACGCTTCGGCGAAGGCACTTGCAAACAGAACTCTCGGTGACCTTGCTTCAATCGGTAAGGTTTCACAGTTTGAAATCAATACAGCATTCACTCAGATCAACTACAAGAACAATCCCGTAAAGCTCACAACTCTTGCTTATGGTGATGTTTTCAAGTGGCTCAAGAACACAGGTGCAGGTCTTCCCGGTTATGTTGTTGTAAACATGGTTACACAGAAGGCTGAGCTTGTTACTCTCCCTGAGGGCGAATACATCAGATACGCAACAACCGAGCATTTCGGCAAGTATCTTATGAGACACGTACGATTCAGCTATCCTACTTATATTTTTGACACACCCCGATTTGAAATTGACGAAAGCGGCAGACCCTACTGGCTTTGCACGGTGCTTGACAAGACAATCGGTCTTTTTGGCGGCACGGATGTAAAGGGCGTTGTTATCGTTGATGCTATTAGCGGTGAAATGAAGGAATACAGCGTAGACGAGGTCAAGACAAGCAAGGAGCTTCAGTGGATTGACGGTATTTACTCCGATGCTCTTCTTGTTGAACAGTTCAACTACTACGGTCAGTACAAAAACGGCTTCATTAACTCCGTTCTCGGTCAGGAGGGCGTTAAGCTTGCAACAGAAGGTACAAACTATATTGCAAAGGACGACGACGTTTACGCATACACAGGTGTAACCTCTGCAGGTAATGACCAGGCTATCATCGGCTTTGTTCTTATGAACATGAGAACAAAGGAAGCAAACTTCTACGAGGTTTCAGGTGCAAAGGAATATTCGGCAATGTCCTCTGCTCAGGGTGAGGTTCAGGACTATAAGTATGCAGCTACCTTCCCGATTCTTCTTAACATCAGCGGTGAGCCCACCTACTTTATGTCACTTAAGGACAGCGACAACCTTGTTAAGCGTTATGCAATGGTTAACGTACAGAACTATCAGGTTGTTTCAACAGGTGCAACAATCGCTGAATGCACAAAGGATTATGTTGATACACTCAAGATGAATAACATCAAGATTGATGTTGATATTGATGAAATTGAAGATGCAACAAGCAATACCGATCCCGATGTTGAAAAGGAAGAAATTCCTGTGCTCACTCAGGTTGGTGTGATTGACGATATCCGTACAGCGGTTATTGGCGGCGACAGCGTTTACTACATCAGCCTTGAAAATGACGAAGCTTACTTCACAATCAAGGCAAGTGATGCGGAAGCTGTGGTAATCCTCAATGTCGGTGATACAGTAAGAATCAGCTACGAGGAAAAGGTTGAAGGCGGCATCTCTGCAGCAACATCAATTGCTGAAGGCCTTGCAGATTAATCAGAACGATTCGATTTATAAATGAAAGGGTGATAATTCATGGCAGCAAATAAAATTAAGCTTACAATAATGGGCACGGATTATTCCGTAATTGCCGAGGATGATCCGAAGTATGTGCAGCTTCTCGGTAAGGAGCTTGATGCAAAGATGGACGGTGTAATCAAGGCGAGCGGTCGCCTTTCGGTAACTCAGGCAGCAGTTCTTGCTGCTTTGGATTACGCTGACGAAAGCAAAAAAGCAACTGTAACAGCCGACAGACTCCGTGAGCAGATCAAGGATTACCTTGATGATGCTTCAGCGGCAAAGAGCAAGGCTGATATTGCAAGACACGAAATGGAAAAGTACAAAAAGGAAGCTGAAGGTCTCAGAGCTGAAAACGACAGACTCAGAAAAGAGCTTTCAGCCGTGCTTGACAGAATCGGTAACTGAAATGAAAAAACAACTTGAAATACTCGCTCCTGCAGGCTCCTTTGATTCGGTTGTTGCGGCGGTACGCTGCAAGGCTGATGCGGTCTATATGGGAGCAAAAGGCTTCAACGCAAGACAAAGGGCTGATAATTTTGACGGTGACCTTCTTAAGGAAGCCGTCACGCTTTGTCACAGCCACGGCATGAAGGTTCACGTTACAATGAACACTCTTATAAGCGACGGTGAGATATCCGCCGCTTTAGCTGTTTTGAAGGATGTTTGCTCGGCAGGAGCTGATGCGGTAATCCTTCAGGATATCGGCTTTGCTTCGCTTGTGAAAAGGGTAGCTCCCGAGCTTGAACGCCACGCATCAACACAGATGTCCGTGCAGACCGTTGCCGGTGTGAAGCTTCTTGAAGAGATGGGCTTTGACCGTGCGGTTTTACCACGAGAGCTTAACAAGGCCGAGGTTAAAAAAATCAAAGACGAAACTGATATTGAAATTGAGATGTTTATTCACGGTGCTCATTGTATGTCAGTTTCGGGGCAGTGCTATATGAGCAGTATGTTCGGTGGAAGAAGCGGTAACAGAGGCTTGTGCGCTCAGCCCTGCCGTTTGCCTTTCTCAGCTGAGGGCGGAACAGGCTTTGATCTGAGTTTGAAGGATTTGTCTTTGGCTGATAAGATTCCGGAGCTTGAAGCTCTCGGAGTCAGCTCGCTTAAAATTGAGGGCAGAATGAAGCGTCCTGAATATGTTGCAGCGGCAGTTACGGCAGTCAGAAAAAGCCGTGACGGTGAAGCGGATCTTGATATGCTCAAGAAGCTTAAGGCAGTGTTCTCGCGCTCGGGCTTTACTGACGGATATTTTGAAAACAAACGTGGCAGAGATATGTTCGGAACCAGACAGAAGGAGGATGTCACAGCGGCATCAAATACACTTCTTAAGGAGCTCTCCAAGCTTTACGAAAAAGAGCAACCAAGGTTCAGCGTTGATTTTTCACTGAGTATTGTTGAAGGTGAAAGAGTGAGCCTTTCTGCATCGAGTGAAGGCTACAATGTTTTTGTCAGTGAAGATGTTATCCCTGAAAGGGCGCTCAACAAGCCGCTTACAAAAGAGGGGCTTGCAGAAAGAATTGCAAAGTGCGGCGGCACACAGTTTTATGCGGGAAAGATAGAAATCGACCTTGATGAAGGATTGATTGTGCCTGCAAGCGTTATAAACAATTTAAGAAGAAACGCTCTTGAAGAGCTTGAAAATAAGCTTAAGAGCGTAAAGGTTAAAAACTTTACAGAGACCGAGGTTGATATGCACTGCGGTGAATTAACCGTAGGTAGCATTAAAACGGTTTTGCCTTCACGAGAGAGTGAAAATAAGCCGAATTTCAACGTCAGAGTGCCCTCGGTAAGTCGTATCCCTGATAATCTTGAGGATGTGGAAAACTTATATATTCCGCTTATGACTGCGGAAAACCTGGTGGAAAAAGTTAAGAATCTGCCTGTTTCTGTAGGAATTGAGGTTCCGAGAGGTATTTTCGGTGCTCAAGAGCTTGTGGAAAAAAGATTGCAGATGTTCAAAACTCACGGGATAAAAATTGCTTATTGCAGCACTCTTGATGCTGTGGCAATAGCAAAAAAGCTCGGCTTTGAAATTCATACGGGATTTTCGATGAATGTTTTCAACAGTCTTTCTGCGGCGTTTCTTGAGGAGTTAGGTGTAAAGGGGATTACCTTGTCAGCTGAGCTGACTCTCGGACAGATTGAAAAAATCCGATCGCAGTCAAAAAGAAGCATAATTGCTTACGGAAGGCTTCCGTTGATGCTCACAAGAAACTGTCCGATTAAAAACGGACGTGACTGTGAGGATTGCAAGGGCGGAGGATATCTTACGGACAGAATGAACAAGAAGTTCCCTGTTGTGTGTTCCTTCGGTTGCAGTGAGGTGCTCAACAGTCAGCCGATTTATATGGCAGACAGACTTCACGAGATTAAAAATATTGACCTTCTCACGCTTTATTTCACAACAGAAAAGAAAGAGGTTGCCGAAGCGATTCTTGATGCTTACCGAAAGGGGAAAGCCGTCAAGGGCGACTACACAAGAGGGTTATATTACCGTGGAGCGGAATAAACTCAAGGTCTGCGACCTTGAAATGCAGAGTGCAAAATGCAGAATTAAGGGTCGCTACGCTCCGTATTATAAAAATAAAGATAAGGAGAAAACAAAATGGCAAAAAGACAGGATTATTTATCTTGGGATGAATATTTTATGGGGATTGCAGTTCTCTCATCCTACAGAAGTACGGACCCCAGCACACAGGTTGGTGCGTGCATTGTAAACGACAAAAACAGAATTATGTCAATGGGATACAACGGTTTCCCGGCAGGCTGTAATGATGACGAGTTTCCCTGGGAGCGTGACGGTGAAGAGTATGACACGAAGTACCCTTATGTATGCCACGCAGAGCTCAATGCCATTCTCAACAACCGCGGTGCAAATCTTGAAGGATGCAGAATTTATGTTGCTCTTTTCCCTTGCAACGAATGTGCCAAGGCAATCATTCAGAGTGGCATAAAAGAGGTTGTTTACCTTTCTGATAAATATGCTGATTCACCCGGAGTGCGTGCGTCAAAGAGAATGTTTGCCGCCGCAGGAGTAAAGATGACAATGCTCAAGCCTAACCGTGACAGTATTACCTTGAGTCTTGATCCGAGTAAGGTGTAAGAAGGATGACCCCTCAGTCAAAATCAAAGATTTTGCCAGCTCCCCTTTCAGGGGAGCGAAATTTTTTCTCCCTTGAAAGGGGAGGGGGACCGCGTAAGCGGTGGAGGGGTCAAAAATGAAAAAATTGCCTTTCATTTTTTGTCTTACAAAGCACAAAATAATTGAGGGTGAAAATTATGAAAGACAACAAGGATCCGTACAACTTTGAAAAGACCGAGGAGTTTCTCCGTGAGAGGAAAAATGCTATCGGTGAAATGAAGGAAACCTACGGAAAGGTTTATATGAAAAGTTCCAAGGCGAAGAGTAAGGAGCCTAAGGATAAAGAGTAAGAGTGTAGGGCAGGGGCTTGCTCCTGCCGCAGAAGTAAAAAGGTCGCGAGAAATCGCGACCTTTTGTGTTATTTGACTGTGACGGAAACCTGATGGAAGTCACCGTAGAGATTGCCTGCGCTGGTCTTTATGACTGCACGTACTGCAAAGGTGTATTTGGTACCGCTCTTGAGATTCTTGAAGTTGAGTGTGCCGGTCTTCAGATAAGCTTTGTAAAGCTTGTATGAGCCGTTGCCGATTTTGTAATACACGGCATACATGTCAGCGTTGTTTACCGGGCTGAACTTCAAGGTGATTTTACCCTTTGAGGTAGAAGTTACGCTGAACGGTGTCTTTGACGGCTTTGTTGAAGCGGTGAATTCTGTGAAATCAGACAGAATGTATGTTCCGTTTTTGAGAATATAAGGACGGATTGCAAAGGTGTATTTTGCACCCGGTCTGAGACTCTTGAAGGTGTATGAATTTGAAGTTATTTCCTTGGAAAGCTTCCATTTGTTGCCTGATTTGTAGTAGATTCTGTAGCCTGTTGCACCTGCGCATTTGTTCCATGAAAGCTTGATTGTAGAATTCGTCTGCTCGGCTGTTACTTTTGAAGGTTTATCAGCTCTTGTTGAAGCTGTGATAGTTACATATTCACCCCAGGCGGTCTTGCCGTTTGCTCTTGAATAAGGACGTACTGCAAATTCAAAAGTAGCACCTACTTTGAGATTTTTGAAGGTATAGGATGTTCCGGTTATGTTGTCAACAGAGACAATCCATTGACCTGCTGATTTGCGGTAAATACGGTAGCCGGTAGCATTTTTGCATGCAGACCATGAAAGCTTGATTGTAGAGGAGGTGCTTGTGTAAGTGATTTTTGACGGTTTTGAAAGCTCGACAGAGTCCAGGAAATGAATTTTTACACCTGCCGGAAAATCAGGAGAGTAATATTTGGTTAATTCTTTCCACTGAGCTTCTGTTCCTCTGAAATATACATCTTTGATATTGTTGCAACGGAAGAAAGCAGAACTGCTGAGGAGTGTAAGGCTGGAAGGAAGTGTTACAGTGGTGAGTTCCGTACAAAGATTGAATGCGTCAAATATTTCAACCGTACCGTCAGGTACAATTACTTCTGTAAGAGCGCAGTCATAAAAAGCGTTGCTGTAGATTTTTTTCAGACTGTTAGGAAGTGTTATGTTTTTCAGAGAATTACAATGCGTAAAAGCCCCGTATTCTATACTTGTCAGACTTTTGGGGAGATTTACTTCTGAAAGCATATAACAGCTATCAAAAGTGTCTTCTGTGATTGATGTTATACCGTAAGGAATGGTTATGCTTGTAAGACTTTCACAGTGGCAGAAAGCAGAACTGCCGATTGATGTAACTGTGGCGGGTATATTTATGCTTGTCAGGCTGTAGCAAGCCTCAAAAGCACTGACTCCTATATAGCTGACATTTTTGCCGAGAATAATTTTCTTTATGAACTGAGTGTTTTCAAAAGAATAATCACCAATTTTTTTAACACTGTCAGGTACAGAATAGGTTTCTCTTCTTTCTCCGGTGGTGTATCTTATCAGCTCGGTTTTATTTTTGTTGAACAATACTCCGTAATTGTCTGTTGAAAAATATTTGTTGTTTTCATCAACGGAAAAAGCTTCAATGTTGGTGCTTGTGAATGCATCGTTGCTTATGGTAACCACAGAGGAAGGTATTGTTATGTTTTTGAGATAATAAGTTCCCTGAAAAGACAGTGCATCGATTGTACGAACGGTTGCAGGAACAGTGTATGAAGTTCTTTTGTTACCGGCGGGATAACGTAATAAAGTGGTTTTATCTTTATTGAACAGTCCTCCGCAGCTATCAGTTGAATAATTTTTGTTGTCCGGATCAACAGTAAAGTTTTCAACATTTGTATAAGTGAAAACAGGAGAACCGATTCTGCTTACGCTGGCGGGAATGCTTACGGATCTGAGATTGTAGCAATCGTAGAAAGCAAACATGCTTACAGAGGTTACTCCGTTTTCTATAACAAGTGTCTGAATGTCAGTTGAGTAAAAGGGGCTTTCAGCTTTACGGCTAAAATCATACATATCGCCACTACCACTGATAACAAGCTTGCCGGTCGATTCGTTATAACTCCAGTAAACATTGTCACCGCACTGACCGGTGGCTTCAAGTGCGCTTGCCGAAAAAGCAAAGCACATTATTGCAGTCATCAGAACCGCAATAAGCAGTAAGGTTTTCTTCATTGTGTTTTTCATTTTAACACCATCTCCTTGTTGATAAAGTGTGCTGATTAAAAGTTCAGCTTACTCTTCAATTTTATCACTTTAAAAGAAAAAAATCAATTGTTTACATAAAAAATAAAGATTGCAAAACTGCAACCTTTATTGTTGTTACACCCTCTTCGTGCTGTGCACAAAAACGGCATTTATGTATTCGTGGTCAAAATAGGAGTCCTTGCTTTTGAAGATTCCCTCAGGCATATTCTCACAGTGAAGGAACATCTTTCCGAGCTTTTCGCCTGCCTTGTTCTGTGCCTTCTTCTTGGCCTTTTCGATTGCTTTTTCAAGGAAAAGCTTCCAGAGTAAAAATCCGAAAATCGCAATCGAGGCGAAGGTGGATGCGGCAGTATTGAAATCCTTGAAAATCCATATGAGGATAAAAATCACAAGGGCAATTGCACCGATGATAAGTCCTGCAATGATGTCGTCAAGGGTGTTTTTCGCCTTGAAAAGCTTGCCGGCAACACTCGCGCCCTGAAGAATCACAGCCTCATTTTTGTCACTTTTAGAAATCTGCTCTTTCATCTCCTGCTCGTTCTTTACGGTGTAAAAGGGCGGTGAGATACGGCAGTTGTGGCTTAAGGGATAAATTCGGGTATAGCTTTCAAAGTTGTTTCCGTGAGCGGTTTCGCTGTAAAATATTATAGTGCTGTCAGCTTCGATAGTAACAGTGAGGGTTGAGATGACAATAAAATGATGAAAATAGCTTAACCCGAGCCTGCCCGTTACAGGATCACGACGGGATTTAGTGGCGGCCGAAACGGTTAAAGTGGTGCTTCCTGCTTCAAGGCTGATGCTTTTTGTCTCGCCGGGGAAAAAGAAAAGCTTGTTTTCTCCGAGACAGACTTCTATTCTTTCATCTGATTCGTTTTTTAAAGTAACCTGCACATCGTTCACCTCTTTTTTGTTTGTGGTGAAATTATATCACGACGGAAAAACTGTTGTCAAGGAATAAAAAGTCAGGAACACGTCTGAACGTATTCCTGACTACTGGCTACTGACTACTGCATCAGCCTTCGGCTGATGCCCCGGGTCTTCCGCAGCACTTCTTGTACTTC
>JAZKYQ010000118.1:0-1557 GCA_045612205.1 Acutalibacteraceae bacterium
GAAATAAAAACAGCAAGGTGTTTTATTGTTTGCTCCAAGGAAAGATTCTTATAACTGAAGTCTCGCTCTTGCGAAATATCGTAATCAAGAGTCGCTCTTAAATCTGAAGCACCGCCATACATAACGGTATCACCGTCAAGAACCCATTCGGATTTGCTTATGTTGTAATCTCTGATTTTTCCTGCGTGCTTGTAAACGCCTTCAAAAAGTCTTGCATGAATTGATATATACTGTGCAGGGGACATAACAAAGGACTTCTCTGAAATCAGATGTGCAATACGCACTGAAACCTTGTCTGCTTCTTCCGTTCTGTCATTTCCTGTATGGGATATATTCTCCTTATAATAGCTGTGAATAAGACGGTCGGCTTCTTCAAAAGTGATGTCACCTTCGATGTTTCTTTTTGCTGTATCTATCAGATAGTCACTTGTTTTAAGTCCGTCAACAGCCTGAAGACCAATCGCTGTATGCCAGGCGTAGCCTTTTTCTTTTTTCTGAGGCTCTTTTTCCCTCAGGTACACTTCAAATATATCGTTCATTTTTTCCTCCGATATAATTTAATCACTCAATAATTATACCATACATTGCAAAATAAATCCATATTTTATAAGCAATTAGTTTGGTTGTTGTCGGTAGTTTATCTTGAGAACGGCAAATGCAGTAACATTTCAGCTTAACCTTTTATAAAAGTATCATACGCAAACCTTGCTCCTAACCTGAACCCCGATATAAAGCTGTCAGAATTGCTTATGCTTGAAAACTCATTGTAAGCATTTACATAATTTGTAAACAGCTCTTTTTCCTTTTCGGGTAGCATGGCTGAAAGCTCTTCCTCTTTCTTTGCAAGTACACTCAGCTTCTTTTTCAGCTTAGGTGTGATTTCTGTCGTCAGTTCCTGCGGCTCAAGGTTGCCGTAATATAATTCTTCAATAACATTTGACACAAAAATCACCTCTCAATCTTGTGACGGAGAAGCTTGCGGTACTCCTCATATTCGTCGCTCATAATGTAATCAATGACCCACTTTTTCGGTATGCGGTACTGATACTTAACCTTGTAGTGCTTGATTTTATTTTCCTGCATCAGCTTCAAAGCGGTACCCTCACTGATTCCGCCAAGCATTTCACGAAGCTGTTTCAGGTTGACGACATCAGGGTATTTTGCAAAAAGCTTGTTGTAAAAATTTCTCTTTTTCATTGTTTTAACCTCCTGTTTTTTGTCGGCAACAGAAGGTTTTTTCATTTTCTCGGTGTGAACACCGTGGAAAATTCCTCGGTTTATTTTTAATAGGTGCCGCGAAGGTAGACGGGGTGTGCCTTCCGCATCCCTCTAACATCCCTCCAACATCCCTCCGAACAGCAAAAAAAGCGTGTTTTTTGGCATTTCCCACCACGTCTGGGATTGAGGCGTTTTTGAGGGTGAAAAATGCCCGTGAGCCCAGTAAAATAGGGCGTTCCGGGTGTATTGAAGGTGTGTCCTTTTTACACTGTCTTACACTGCCTTACACCCCTCCAGAACAACTTAAAATCCCTCGGTGGCAACACCGTACCGGTTCAA
>JAZKYQ010000119.1:0-32294 GCA_045612205.1 Acutalibacteraceae bacterium
AGAGGGCCTTTGCAGGTTCAAATCCTGTCTCCGCAACCAGTTTTAAGTACTCACCTAAGGGTGGGTACTTTTTTTAGTTTAAGCCCTGCAACCGACGGGTTCCCGGGGCACAGAGCACGACCGCCGCCAGTGGCGGATGAAGGGAGTGCGACTGTGGCGCAGCGGTCAAAGTTTCTGTGCCGCTCCAAGGCACAAAGAAACTTTGGGAACCGCAAGAGGGCCTTTGCAGATTCAAATGTGTCTGCCGCAACCAGTTAAAATAGGCAGTCCTTCGGAACTGCCTATTATTTTTTTCTCAAAAATACTACAGCGATATACTACAGTGAAATGAAAAAATGCAAACATTACCCTAAGGTAGTTGCTCAACCTCAACTTCACCTTTCCCCTTCATTCTTCTGTAATCCTTCGCCATAGTATCAAAATCCTTCTTTAATTCTTCTAATTCCTTTTCTCTTTTGAAAGTTCAACAGAATAATAAAACCCCTTTCACTTCCTTTACTTTAAAATTTTGAATTAAAAAAATCCTTGTACTGAAATTTAACGTATAAGGATATGCAATTTAAAATATAAGGGGTTAATGTGATATACTTTTTGCAACCGATGAGATGCGATAAATGACCGATTAGATAAAAATCAACACTTCCTCTTTTATATTTGCTATGATGGCACTGCAAATGAAAAGGAGGCTAATTTAAATGCAAGAAATAAAAACAGTTGAGCTTGTCAAAAGATACAAAAATCTTACTGCTGTGAATAAGCTCAATTCAGAAATACATCAAGGAGAACTATTTTCTCTCTTGGGTGTTAACGGAGCAGGAAAAACCACGACAATAAAGATGTTAACCTGTATAACAAAACCAACAGACGGGGATGCATTTATAGGAGGATACAGTGTAACCAAACAACCCGAACAGGTAAAGCGATTGATTGGCGTATCACCTCAGGAAACAGCTGTAGCTCCTAATCTTTCTGTAAAGGAAAACCTTGAATTAATGTGTGGTATTCATGGGTTTACTAAAGAAAAAAGCAAAGCTAAAATCAATGAGCTTACCGAGCAGTTTGCTTTAGATTCTGTTTTAAAGAGAAGGGCAGGTAAGCTGTCGGGTGGTTGGCAACGCCGTGTAAGTATTGCTATGGCACTTATCAGTGAACCCCACATTCTCTTTTTGGATGAACCTACTCTTGGCTTGGATGTTATTGCACGACACGAGCTTTGGGATATGATTCGCTCATTGAAGGGCAAAGTAACCGTTATTCTTACAACACATTATATGGAAGAAGCTGAATCACTTTCAGACCGTATCGGTATTATGAAAGACGGTAATCTTCTTGCTGTAGGAACTGCAGAAGAATTGAAGATAATGACAGGTGCAAAGGACTTCGAATCAGCCTTCGTTTCTATTGTGAAGGAGGGTGCATTATGAGAATGCTTACATTTGCTAAAAGGTGCGCAAAGGAGCTTCTCCGCGATCCGATAAACCTTGCTTTCGGTCTCGGCTTTCCTTTGGTGCTACTATTACTTCTGAGCAGCTTGCAGAAAAATATCCCCGTAGAATTGTTTGACATTGACACACTTACGCCAGGCATTACTGTGTTCGGCTTGTCATTTATGACTCTTTTCTCTGCCACGCTGATTGCCAAGGACCGTGAAAGCGCTTTTTTGCAAAGATTATATGCAACACCGCTTACAGGCTTTGATTTTATCCTTGGTTATATGCTGCCGCTTTTACCTCTTGCCATCAGTCAGACAATTATTTGTTATCTGTTTGCGATTCCTTTGGGATTGACGGTCAGCATAAACATTATTTATGCTATAATAGGTATAATACCAATGGCTGTTTTCAACATTGCGTTAGGGCTTTTGTGCGGCAGTATCTTTGGTGTTAAACAAGTCGGCGGTATTTGCGGTGCATTACTTACCAATCTTTCTGCGTGGTTATCAGGAGTATGGTTTGATTTGAAGCTTGTGGGTGGTTTTTTCGAAAAAGTTGCGAATGTGCTACCCTTTGTTCACGCAGCAGAAATGGAAAAAGCATTGTTCAGCGGAAACCTTGAGCTTGCCTTAACTCACGTTACACCCATTATTCTGTACAGTGTATTTATAACTGCGATAGCTGTTCTCAGCTTCCTCAGACAAATGAAAAAACAATAAGGATTTGATGCGATGAAATACAAACTCATTATAGATAAAGAAGCGGATGAAGAGATAATTGCAACGGTTCACGCTCCCTCTTCTCTTACTGAGCAGATAGAAAATCTCATCTGTAGTTTTTCAGGTACTGAAAGTATTATGGGATACAATGATGACGAGATGAGAAAGCTCTTATTCTCCGAAATTGAGTGTATTACTGTAATTGATAAGAAAGTAATAGCTGTTGATACGAAGGGAAAACACTACCGCATTCAGGAAAGGCTTCGTGATTTAGAGAATATTCTGCCTTCTTATTTTATACGCATTAACAAGTCTGCTCTTGCCAACGAACACCGTATTGAACGTTTTGTCGCAGTGTTCAACGGCGGCGTGGATGCAATATTCAAATGCGGTTATCGTGAGTATGTTTCAAGGCGTTGTTTTTCACAAATAAGAAGGAGGTACGAGGGAATATGAAAAGATTTGTTACGGAATTTTTTCGCAGAGGTCTGATTGCTTGCGGTTTCGGTCCGATTGTTCTTGCCGTTTTATATCTGATTCTGCATTATAAGGGTCTGATAGATACATTAACTGTCAATCAGGTCTGCACAGGAATTTTTTCAATAACTGCACTTGCCTTTACAGCAGGCGGTATGAATGCTGTTTATCACATAGAACGCTTACCCTTGATGTCAGCAATTTTGATTCACGGTATTATCTTATATTTCAGCTATTTAGGTGTTTATCTGCTTAATGATTGGATTGAATGGGGAACAACACCGATTTTGGTCTTCTCAGGTATTTTTGTTGTAGGGTATCTGGCAATTTGGGCAATTATTTATTGCGTAACCAAACGGAATACTAAAAAGCTTAATGAAATGCTGAAAGAAAAGCAACAATATTTGTCAATTGATAAAGAGTATTAAGTTTGAGTAAATCCCTTATGAACACTCGCACCAGTTTCAAGTACTCACCTAAGGGTGGGTACTTTTTTATAATGAAATAAATCCCGTTGGGATTTATGAAATACGCTTTCGCGTATGAAATATTTGTTCACAAATATTATAAAGCAACAAGAATCTGACAAAAGCAGGCTCTTGTTGCTTTTTTAAGCTTTTCTCAATGATGATGCCCGTGACAGCATCCCTTATGCTCATGCACCTCCACAAAGCAATGCCTTCTTGTGCAAGCTTCATCCTTACTCTCCGTTTCAACCGTCACATGAGAAATTCCATAGTGCTCAAGCTCGTGACGGACAGCTTGCTTTACCTTGGCAAAATCACCCTCGGCAACAACATGAAACGTTGCGTGAACGGTGTCGCTGTCAAATCTTCTCAGGTGAAGGTGATGCACCTCAAGAACGCCCTCAAGCTTTTCAAGGTGAGCCTTTACCTCGGCAAGGCTGATGTTTTCGGGTGTCTTTTCAAGAAAAATGTCAAGCACCACTTTTAGATTCTTAACAGCATTTATGAGAATAAATATCGCAACACCGATTGACATAATCGGGTCAATAAGATAAAAATCCGTGAACCTCATAACAACGGCGCCAATAAGAACAACTATCCAGCCGAGCTCATCCTCAATAAGATGCAGACTTACTGCCCTGCTGTTTACAGAGTGGTCCTTGTGAGTAAAGCGTGCCGCAATCAGATTCACAACCGCTCCGACAACGGCAAAGCCGATCATACTGTTATAATCGATTTCCACAGGATCAAGAATGCGCTTTACCGCATTCACCGTTACGGTGACAGAGCCGAAAATAAGAATCAGCGTCACTATCAGTCCGCCTAAAAGCGAGTATCTGCCATAGCCGAAGGTATGACTTTCGTCGGGTTGTCTTTTGCTTTTACGCTCGAGAAAAAATGCAATGCCGATTGCCGCCGCATCACCCAAATCGTGAACTGCGTCGGATATAATCGCAACGCTGCCCGTTACAATTCCTCCTGCAATTTCAAAGAAAGAAAAGAACAGGTTGAGTATAAAGGCAATGAGAATTCCTCTTTCACTTTTCATAAATACACCTCTTGACTTGATAAAATTTTTATTGTACAATCAATCTGTTACCGAACATATTGTTCAGTTATAGCTTATGCTGTAAAGAATATAAAATCAACATATAATTTACCGCCCTTGTTTATTACTGAACAAAAATGCCAAAATGTACGAAAGGATTGCCAATGGACAGACGACAGAGAAAAACAAGAGAAGCCGTTTTCGAGGCTTTTATCACCTTACTTTCACAAAAAAGCGCAAATCAGATTACCGTCAGAGAAATCATCGACCTTGCCGATGTGGGAAGAGCCACCTTTTACAGTCACTTTGAAACAAAGGACTTTCTTTTAAAGGAGCTTTGCAGTGAGCTTTTCTGTCACATCAGTGACCTTGCCGACAGTGAAGAAAAGGGACACAGACATATTTTCTCCTGTGAAACCGACGAGCCTGTGTTTCTCCACCTTTTTCAGCATCTTCTGAAAAACGACAACCACATCCTTGAGCTTCTCTCCTGCCCTGACAACGAGCTTTTCCTCAGCTACTTCAAAAGTGAGCTTCTTAAGCTTACAAAAAATCAGCTTGACTGCTTCAACTCAGAAAAGCTCTCTTTGCTTCCCGAGGATTTTGCGGCAAATCATATATCCTCCGTTTTTGTTGAAACTGTCCGCTGGTGGATAAAAAACGGAATGAAGGAAAGCCCGGAGGAAATACATTCATACTTTTTACTTGCAATAAACGGATAAATATGCGATAATAAATCAGTCAATATCAACCACAAAGGAGAAGCTTAAAATGTCATCAATGAAAGAAAAAATGCACACCGGTGAGATCTATCTCCCTGATGATGAAGAAATAATGAGTGAACAGCTCAAAAGACTCAACAAGCTCTATGACTTCAATATGACCCGTCCCACAGAGCTTGACAAAAGAGAGGAAATGCTCAGGGATATGTTTGCCGAAATCGGTTCAAACTGCTACATAGAGCCTCCCCTTCACGCAAACCACGCAGGCTATCATGTCCACTTCGGCAACAACGTTTATGCCAACTTCGGTCTTACCCTAGTTGACGATACTCATATTTATGTCGGTGACTGCACAATGTTCGGTCCTAACGTTGTGGTCGCAACAGCAGGTCATCCCATCCTTCCCGAGCTTCGTGAAAAGGCAATGCAGTTCAATATGCCCGTTCACATCGGCAGAAACTGCTGGCTTGGTGCAGGTGTGGTTGTCCTTCCCGGTGTTACCATCGGTGACGGCAGCGTTATCGGTGCAGGAAGCATCGTTACAAAGGATATCCCGCCCAATGTTATTGCTGTAGGTAACCCCTGCAAGGTCCTTCGTGAAATCAGCGACAAGGACAGAGAATTTTATTTCAAGGACAGAAGAATTGCTCCCGAGGTTTTTGAATGGTAAGCCATTTTTTAACTTTCTTTAATGTGAAGCTGTTATTCTGTAAAAAAAACTTACAGAGGTAAAACGAATGAATCTTGCTAACAAGCTTACTGTTTTCCGTATGGTGCTTATCCCCTTCTTTCTGCTGTTTTTCCTTACGGATTTCACACCATACAACAGACTCATTTCCCTTATAATTTTTATCGTTGCCACAATCACCGACAAGCTCGACGGCACAATTGCAAAACGAACAGGCACCGTCACCAATTTCGGCAAGTTTATGGATCCTATGGCTGACAAGCTTCTTGTCTGCTCGTCAATTATATGCCTTTGCGCCTGTGAGGAAATTCCGGTCTGGGCTGTCATTGTGATAATCGCAAGAGAGTTTGCCATCAGCGGAATAAGACAGATTGCCGCTGACAACGGAGTTGCCATTGCCGCTTCCAAATGGGGCAAGGCTAAAACAGTTGTACAGATGATAATGATTATTGTCCTTCTTTGCGACGGCGTTATACCGAAAATCTCCTTCGGCATTCTCCCGGAAATTCTTATTTATCTTTCCGTTGTGCTTACGGTGGTTTCACTTGTGGAGTATATCGTCAAAAACCGTAAGGTTATCACTATGGGTGAAATGTAAAAATCAGATACAAATCATGTCGGCAGTCATAATGATTGCCGATATTTTTTACATATATGGCACTTTTTCATCCAAAAGCTGATATTTTGCTGAATTTTACATAATTTTTCGCCATTATTTCATTTTTTTGTTGACTATAACATTACAAAAGTGTTATTATTAGTTATCAAAATTAACGGAGGAGATAATATGCAATACGATGTTGTTGTAATCGGTGCCGGTGTTGTCGGCGCAATGGTTACAAGAGAACTGAGCAAATACAACCTTAACCTTATGCTTGTTGAAAAGTGCGGTGACGTGGCAATGGGTGCTTCAAAGGCAAACAGTGCAATTGTTCACGCAGGCTTCGACGCAGAGGTAGGCTCACTTAAAGCAAAGCTCAACGTTCAGGGTGCTTCCCTTATGGCTTACTACTGTAACAAGCTTTCCGTGCCCTACAAGAATGTGGGCTCATTGGTAGTAGCTTATGACTGGGACGATATGCAGACCCTTGAGGCTCTTTTTGAAAGAGGCTTCAACAACGGTGTTCCCAACATGGAAATCATCAGTCAGGAAAGACTCCGTGTTATGGAGCCTTACATCAGCGAGGACGCTATCGGTGCTCTCTGGGCACCCACCGCAGGTATTGTAAGCCCCTATGAGCTGACAATTGCCGCAGTTGAAAACGCAATTATGAACGGCGCAAGAGTAAAAAGAAACAGCGGCGTATTTGACATTGAATATAAGGACGATATGTTCTTCCTTTCAACCGCTTCAGGCGTTATCAAAGCTAAATATGTCATCAACTGCGCAGGCATTTTCTCTGACAAGATTGCAAATATGATAGGTGACACATCCTTCAAGCTTATCCCCCGTAAGGGTGAATACTATCTTCTTGACAAAACAGAAAAGAAGATGGTTAACCACGTTCTTTTCCAGTGTCCCTCTCCCATGGGCAAGGGTATTCTTGTTACACCTACTGCTCACGGAAACGTTCTTATGGGCCCGACTGCTCTTGACCTTGACTTTGACAGCAAGCTTGATGTCGATACAACAATTGACGGACTCAACACCGTTAAGGACTCAATAAAGAGAGTTATCCCCCAGATGACCACAAGAAATGCTATCACCTCCTTTGCAGGCATCCGTGCTCACAGAGCAGGCGAGGACAGCGACTTCCTCATCGCTCCGAGCGAGGTCAACAACCGCTTCATCAACGTTGCAGGTATTGAATCTCCCGGCCTTACTGCCGCTCCTGCAATTGCAAGATATGTAGGCTCCATCTTCAGACAGGTTGCTCCCGAGTACGAAAAGAAGGCTGAATTCAAAGCAACAAGACCCGCACCCATACGAATCAACGAGCTTTCACCCGAGGAAAGAGCCAAGATTATCAAAAAAGACAAGCGCTACGGCAGAATCATCTGCCGCTGTGAAGGCATCACCGAAGGCGAAATCATTGACGCAATCAAGGCTCCCTGCGGTGCAAGAGATGTTGACGCAGTCAAAAGAAGAACCCGTTCAGGTATGGGCAGATGTCAGGGCGGCTTCTGCGGCAGCAAGGTTGTTGAAATCCTTGCCCGTGAGCTTGACATTCCCATGAACAAGGTTACAAAGCACGGCACAGGCTCAAAGATTCTTTACGATAAAACAAAGTGAGGTGAGGGAAAATGATGAAATATGATCTTGTTGTTGTCGGCGGCGGTCCTGCCGGTATGGCAGCAGCACTTAAGGCAAGAGAATGCGGAGTTAAAAAAATCATCATTCTCGAAAGAGCAGCCACCCTCGGCGGTATTCTTGAACAGTGTATACACACAGGCTTCGGCCTTCATTATTTCGGCCAGGAGCTTTCAGGCCCCGAATACGCCCACAGATTTATCAAGGAGCTTGAAGGCACAGACATCGAAGTAAAGGTTGACACAATGGTTACGGAAATCCTTCCCGGTAACGTTGTTGTTGCAACAAACAATATCGACGGCATTCTCAGAATCAATGCAACTGCTATCATCCTTGCAATGGGCTGCCGTGAAAGACCCAGAGGTGCCCTTGATATGCCCGGCTCAAGAGCTTCGGGTATTATGACAGCAGGTACTGCACAGAAATATGTAAACATCGACGGCTATATGCCCGGCAAGAAGATTGTTATCCTCGGCTCAGGCGATATCGGTCTTATCATGGCAAGAAGAATGACTCTTGAGGGCGCAAAGGTTGAGCTCGTCTGTGAGCTTATGCCCTATTCAGGCGGTCTTACAAGAAACATTGTCCAGTGTCTTGACGACCTCGGCATTCCTCTTAAATTAAGCTGTACAGTTATCAAGACTCACGGCATCGGACGCCTTGAGGGTGTCACAATTGCCGATGTTGACGAAAACAGACGCCCCATTCCCGGAACAGAGAAATATATCGAATGTGATACTCTCCTTCTTTCAGTCGGTCTCATTCCCGAAAACGAGCTTACAAGAATGGCAGGCATTATCATTGACCCCGTAACAAACGGCGCAATTGTTGACGAATACCGTCAGACAAGCCGCAGCGGTGTTTTTGCCTGCGGTAACGTTCTTCAGGTTCACGACCTTGTTGACTATGTTACTCAGGAAAGCCAGATTGCCGGTGAGGGTGCTGCAAAGTACATCCTTTCAAAAGGCAAGGCAAAGGGTGCAAAGAGAAGTGGCAGAGACATTCACGTCACTGCAAAGGACGGCGTAAGATATGTTGTTCCGCAGAACATCAACCGTTCAACAGACAGAGATGTCAAGGTTTACTTCCGTGTTGCCGACATTTACAAGGATGCAACTGTTCTTGTGACAAGCGGTGACAAGGTGCTTTACAAAAAGAAAAAGAAAAAGCTTGCTCCCGGTGAAATGGAAAATGTCACAATCAAGCTTGATGACATCACTTCACTTGAAGCAAACGAAATTACTGTTAAGCTGGAGGTGTAAAAAATGGTTAAAGAGCTTGTTTGCGTTGCATGCCCCATCGGCTGCATGATGAGTGTTGAATTAAACAGAAAAAAGGAAGTTCTTTCCGTTACAGGTAACACCTGCAAGCGTGGTGAGCAGTATGCAAAGGATGAATGCACTAACCCCGTAAGAATGCTTACCACAACAATCAAGGTAAACGGCGGCTCACTTCCCGTTGTTCCCGTCAAGACCTCTGTCCCCATACCCAAGGGAAAGATGTTTGACTGTATGGCAGAAATCAACAATCAGGTTGTTGACGCACCGGTTAAGATGGGCGATGTTCTTATCTGCGACATCTGTGACACAGGCGCTGATATCATTGCCACAAATGAAGCGTAAAAGCAAGTATTAAGTAGCAAGTAGTGAGTAGCAAGGATTTGAAGCTCACTGAAACAAACAAATTAACCGCAAGGTTCGAGAAAATTCGATCCTTGCGGTTTTATTCATACATAATATCATGCATGGTTATTTAATTAAAATTACAGCTGTAGAGATATTATGCATTACGGTAATCCCTCACTACTCACTACTTACTACTCAAAAAGCATCCGTCATCATGCGAACTCACCACTCCCACCGCCTGAAGGAAGGAGTAAATGATTGTGCTCCCGCAGAATTTCATCCCTCTTTTAACAAGATCAGCCGAGATTCTGTCTGAAAGCTCCGAGGTGGTTTTATCGTTTTCGACAATTGCTTCACCGTTCCAGAAAAGACGGAGATAATTATAAAATGAGCCGTATTCTTCCACGATTTTGCCGAAGATTTCTGCATTTTTCACCGCGGCGGTGATTTTTCTGCCGTTACGGACAATGCCTTTGTCCTCTTTAAGCGAAAGTATTTTTTCTTCACCGTAAAGGGCAATTTTTTCTCTGTCAAAGTTGTCAAAGGCTTTACGGAAGTTTTCTCTTTTGTTAAGAACACATTCCCAGGAAAGTCCTGCCTGAAAAGATTCGAGCAGGAGCATTTCAAAAAGGTACTCATCATCAAACTGTGGCTGTCCCCACTCCTCATCGTGATATTTCACGTAGAGGGGATTTTTTTCGTTACACCAGAAGCATCTTTTCATAAGCATCAACCAAGAAGGAAATCTGTGACGAGCATCACGCAGAAGCCTACAAGAAGCGAATAGGTAGCACCTCGCTGACTTCCGTGAGCGTGGGTTTCGGGAATCATTTCATCGCTGATAACATAAAGCATTGTGCCGCCTGCAAAGGCAAGGGCAAAAGGCAGAATTGCCGAAGCAAGACTTACTGCAAAATAACCGATAAGTGTACCGACAACCTCAACAACACCTGTGAGCATTGCGGCAATGAAGGTTTTTCTCGGGCTTACTCCTGCGGCAAGCATAGGCCCGATGATAACCATACCCTCGGGGATATTCTGCAATGCAATACCTCCTGCGATAATAAGAGCCTGAGAGGTATCGCCCGAGCCGAAGCCCACACCTGCGGCAATACCTTCGGGAAGGTTGTGAATAGCGATTGCCGTAACAAAAAGCAGAACCTTACTTAAGTTTGCATTGTTATGGCTTTCATCCTCTTCACCCATCAGTCGGTGAAGGTGAGGTACGATTTTGTCAATAAGGTTAAGGCAGGCCGCACCTGCAAAAATGCCGATAACGGTCATTACTATACCATATTTTCCTCCGTGCTCAAGGGAAGGCAGAATAAGTCCGAGCACCGCCGCGGCAAGCATTACACCTGCGGCAAAAGAAAGGACTATATCGGAAAATTTATGGGAGATTTTTTTGAATATAAAGCCTAAAAACGAGCCGATGACCGTTGCACCGCCGACTCCGAGGGCTGTGAGTAATACAAGCTTCAAGGTTTGACCTCCTTAATTTTTTTATTATCATATTACAAAACGACGAAAATTTCAATAGGAAAGTTACAGTAAAAAAGAAATGAAAGCTTCCCTACACGGATAAAATAACAACCAGTTAAACCCCTCCACCGCTTACGCGGTCCCCCTCCCCTTTCAGGGGGAGAAAAAATTCGCTCCCCTGAAAGGGGAGCTGGCAAAATCTTCGATTTTGACTGAGGGTTCCTCACTACTGACTACTTCAAAAGGCAAACCGCATGGGCTGCGATGCCTTCCTTTGCTCCTGTGAAGCCGAGACCCTCTTCCGTTGTTGCCTTGACGCTGATTGCATCAATGTCAACGCTTGTATAAGCGGAGATGAGTGAACGCATCTCATCAATATAGGGACGAAGCTTCGGAGCCTGAGCAAGCACGGTTGAATCAATGTTTTCAATTTCAAAGCCTGCCGCTCTGACTTTTTCACAAACGGTGCGAAGAAGAACAAGGCTGTCCGCACCCTTGTAGGCAGGGTCATTATCAGGGAAAAGCTTGCCGGTGTCACCGAGTGCCGCCGCACCTAAAAGAGCATCGGAAATTGCGTGAAGAAGCACATCTGCATCGGAGTGACCTAAAAGTCCCTTTTCGTGAGGAATCTCAACTCCGCCGATAATGAGAGGTCTGCCCTCGACTAATTTGTGTACATCGTATCCGTGTCCTATTCTCATAAGTTTATCTCCTTTGCAGTTTCAATAAATTCTTCATAGGTAACAAAAGCATTGAGTATCTTCACAAGGGATGAGGTTGACATTCTTTCGGGAAGAGAGAGCCTTTTAAGAAGCTCCTTTCGTTTTGCCTTGCTGTCATTTCGTCCCGAAAAGCCCCATTCGTAAAGGTCAATGTTTGTGATAAGTCTTCTTTCTTTGTTGTCGCTTTCTTCGGTAAAGACTCCCGCTTTCCTGAAAGCCTCCTTGAGTATATCCTCGCTCATTCCTTCAACACCGAGCTTACCTTCCTTGCCCGCTTCGGTTTTACGCTTTTCCTTACCGTAAACATCGGGAATATAAACATTGATAAGCTTTTCCTTTCCCACCACGGAGGTGATGAAGTTTCTTATCATAAAGCCTGCCGAGTCGCTGTCTGTAAGGACAATTATCCCCTTTTCACCTGCAAGTCGTTTAATAAGCTTCTGCTTTTCCTTGTCCTTGAAAATGCCGAAGCCGTCGGTCTTGATGATGAGTCCGTCAATGAGGTTTGAAAGCTTGATTATATCGTACTTGCCCTCTACTATTACGGGCATAGAAAGCTTTATCATACCTTTTCACCGCCCGTAACAAGAAAGAGCCTTACCATAAGCTGCTCGAGAATTACTGTCGGATTATCTCTGCCGCTTTTAAGCTTCATATCTGCCTTTGAAAGCTCATCAAGGCATTTTCTTAAGGTGTCAATATCAATTCTCGCACTGTCTCTTGCTCCGTTGGAAAGTCGGAAAGCTGTCCTTCCGTAGGCGTATGCCTCGCTTAACTCCTCTGCACCCTTACCGCAGGTGACGGACACCTTGGCACGGTACATATCAACATAGGTGCTGACGATTGTGCCGAGAATGTACTCAGGCTCGGTTTTCTGCTTAAGAAGCACAGAAAGCACCTCATAGGCCTTATCAAAGTTTTTGGCAAGAAGGAACTTTGTAAGGTCGTAAATTTTAGCATCGTCACTTTTTACTGCAAGCTCATCAATGTGTTGTTTTGTGATTTCACCCGAAGCCACAAAGTTACAAAGCTTATTTACCTCATTGATAAGGGTATTGAAATCATCTCCGACAACGCTGACAAGATAATTTGCCGCCTGAACGGAAAGCTCACAGCCCTGCTTTGAGGCTGAGGAAATCAGCGGCTTGATAAGGTCGTTGCCCTTTCTTTTGTTAAGAACACAGACTGCACCGTTTTTCTTTACAAGGTCGATTACCTTCTTTGCCTTTGCCGCTGAGAAGTCACGGTTAACCTGAAGGAACACAAGCACCGTTGTTTCTGACGGATCTTCAAAATAAGTCCTGAAAAGCTCGAAATCACTTTCACTTAAAGCATCAAGCTTTGCGTCTCTTACAAAAACGCATCTGCGCTCACTCATAAGAGGCATCATTATTGCCGCATCAAAAACGTCTCTGTATTCGATATTCTTACCCTCAAAGCTCTGAAAGTTGAAGTCATAAAAATCCTTGTCAACTGCCTTTTCACAAAGAAGGTCGGCATAGCTTTTCTTAAGGTAATCCTCGTCACCGTAAAAGATATAGGCGGGTAAAAATTCACCGCCGCGAATATGGGCCTTCAGTTGTTTTTCATCAAATTCCGCCATGAGTTTTCACCCCTTACCAAACAATCGGACCTTCTTTTTACAACAAGACTCAGAGAGCCGTGCTCATAAAGTGAAAAGACCTCATCCTTCACCCTTAAAAGAATATCCTGTTCTTCATTTTCGTATATTTCTGCTATTATATCACAGTTATCCTCTTCTTGCAAACCTTCACGGGCAAATAAAGAAATTTTCCTGTCATAAAATTCAACAAGCAAGCCGTCACCCTGTTTTTTCAATTCAAAGCCTTTCCATAAATTGTCCGCTTCAAGTCTTTTCCCGTCAGCAAGACTTCTTAAAGAAAGAGCATCATTTTCCGTCATCTGACCGAGGACACTTATTCCTTTCTCTTCAAGATTAGAAATGAATATATCCTTTTCATAGCTCGGAATTTCGCCAATAAGAACTGCTCTGCCCTCATTTTCAACTGCACAGACTGTCTCACCGTCAATCACATCGATGTATATAATCAGTTTATCCTCACTTGCCTCGTAAAAGGCAATAAGACCAACACAGACAACAAGTGAAGCGACAACAACCTTAAGCTTATGAACAGAATCCCTTTTCAGAAGAAGGAAGCTGAAAAGAGCAATCATCACCGCACCTGCAAGGTATAAAGGCAATGTATCAGAGTTGAAGGGCAGAAAGGCATTTCTCACGCCTGCAAGTGATTTTGTCACGAGAACAAGATAATCTGTCATTAAGTCAATGACAACTGCAATGGGATAAGAAACAGCCGTCAAGGGTGACAAAACAACATAAGCACCCGTGAGAACAAGAAGTGGTGTGGTGATGGGAATGAGAAGTATATTTGTCCACGCGGAAACTGTTGAAATTCCACCGAAGGAGTAAATCAGCACAACGCAGGTAAAAACAAGAACGCATATACTGATGCAGAAGCTGTCAAAGGACAAGTGTCCGAGGCTTCTCAGAAGTCCGATACCTTCACTTGTTCCGAAGAATCTGTTACCGCTTTTCATATATGCTTTACCGAGGGTGAGAATGGAAAGGGTTGAAAGAACCGTCAGCTGAAAAGACAGACTCAGCACACTTGACTGATTGTATAAAAGCATAAGAAACACCGCAAAGCCGAGACTGTTAAGGCTGTCGCTTCTTCTTTTGCCAAGCTTTCCGAGAAGATAAATCACCGACATAAAGCCTGCTCTTTTAATCGATTCACTCATACCTGCAAGAAGCATAATGAACACAGTTGCCACAAGCAACAGCAGATATTTGAGTCTTGAGGATTTTCTGCCCTCGGGGATAACTCCGCCCAAAAAGAACACCCACACAGAAAGGTGTATACCCGACACCGCCATAAGATGAGCAACGCCCGATTCACGGAAGGCCTCATATAATTCACCGTCAAGGCAGGATTTATCACCTGTGAGTATGCCCACAAGGACACCTGCCACCTTATCGGAAAAGGCATAGGAAAGCGTATCCGTCGCATAGGAGCGGATAAGATAAAAATAATAAGTTATACCTCTTGCTTTCGGCTCGGTTACAGTAAGATTTTTGGCACCATAGGCTCCGAGAAGAATGTTTTCTCCCTGAAAATACCTTTCAATGCTCTTATCACCCTCACCGGGAATGTAGACCCTTCCCGTAAAGCTCAATGTGTTTCCGATAACAAGCTCATCGGGATCAATTCCGTCATTTGTCGGAGAAAAGGACAGCCTTATTCTGCCCTTCAGCCTTTCACCGCCGACTTCTTCAATTTCGCACACAACATAATGTCTTGCGCTCTTATCTTTTCTGTAGGGTGCTTCACAGACAGTCGCCTTAACAGAAACATTTTCTCCCGTAAGACTCTGCGCATTAAGCTTGTCTGCGCCGAAAAATAAAAATAGAAGACAAGAAACCAGAGCCGCCGTAAAAAACAGCGGCAAAGGTGTTTCTTGTCTTGTCCGTCTGATTATAAGAGTTATACCTGCACAAAGGGCAAAAATCAAGCCCATGGCAAATGCCGTATCGTGTCTTCCGATGTAATTGAGCAAAAGCCCGACTGTTGCGCAGGTAAATCCGATCGAAGCAAAGGGCCGCTTCACTTCAATCAGTCGTGGAAGAAGAGAGGAAGCTCTTCAAGGAAGATGATATCGTCACGCTTTGCAGCATCGCCTTCTGCAAGAATTGCAGCCTTGGCAACAATATTTGTGTCAAACTTCTCAAGAAGCTTTTCAACTGCGAGAAGTGACTCACCTGTGCTGATAACGTCATCAAGGATGATTACACGCTTGCCTCTGAGCTTTTCACCCTCAAGAGAGTCAAGGAAAAGTGTCTGCTCCTTGGCAGTTGAAATTGAGCGCACATTAACGCTCACGGGATCCTGCATATAAAGCTTTGCGCCCTTGCGGCAGATGTAATAAGGCTTACCGCTCTGTCTTGCCATTTCATGAGCAAGAGGGATAGACTTTGCTTCGGGAGCTACGATTGCGTCAAATTCGGGACACTTTTTGATAAGCTCGGCTGCAGAAGCAACTGTCATTTCAACATCACCGAAAATAACAAAGCCTGCAATATCAAGCTTGTCGTTTACCTTACAGATGGGAAGATCTCTTTCTAGACCTGCGATTGTCATTTTATAAAAGCTCATTTTTAATTCCTCCGGGGCTCTTGCCCTATAATTTACTGATTTAATTATAGCCTCTTTAAAACAAAATTTCAAGTCTGCTTTATCTGTTTTTATGGACAATATTGTTAAAATTCGTAACTTTTCTTGACAGTTTATGTTCTTTATGTTTAAATATTATAAGAATGTACCTGAATATGTGCATACAAAAAGAAAAAGGCGGTAATAAAAATGAAGAAAACAACCAAAAAGCTTTTAGCTCTCACTCTTTCACTTCTGCTTATTTTTTCAGTAAGTCTCATTGCTTTTGCAGAAGGTGAAGCCTATGTTATCAGATCACCCTATGCAGATGTAATCTGGGAGGGTGACAACGCCTGGGGCGCTTATAAGGGCTCACTTCACTCCCACTCAACCTACAGCGATGCTGATGTTGACCTTGCAACAATGGTAAAGGAATACTACAATCAGGGTTATGACTTCCTTGCAAATTCCGAGCACGGCATCACAGGCACCGAATGGAACAAGAAGCAGACTGCTCTTCCCCTTTACGCTTATCAGACACTTCTCGGCAACAAGGTTCAGTCCCTCACCGACGAGGAATTCACAGCCATCACAACAGGTACATATCCCCTTGCTGACGGTTCGGTAAGAGGCACAAAGATGACCTGCATCACAGGTGCAAACGAGCTTAACAACATGACTCTTACAAAGTGTCATGTCAACGGCTATTTACTTGCGCCCGGTGTCGGTGACGGCTTCGGTGGCAAGGAAAACGGCCACGAAATTGCAGTTGCTTTTGTTGAAAAGAACGGCGGCCTTTCCCACATCAACCATCCCGGTGATTTCCTTGAATCAAATGACAACATTGATGCAGTCAGCGATCCCGACAATGTAAAATATTTTGCTGAAATTCTTCTTAAGTATGACAGCTGTCTCGGCATCGAGGTATTCAACGAAAACAACGGTGTTACTCCCTATGACCGTATTCTCTGGGACAATCTTCTTATGTACTGTCTCCCCTACGGCAAGAATGTTATCGGCTTCAGCAACACAGACGCTCACAGAACAAGAGACATCGACACATCCTTCAGCATTTTCATGATGCCCGAAAACACTGACGAAAATGTTACAAAAGCAATGCAGGAGGGATCCTTCTTCGCAGTTACAAGAAGACTCAAGGGTAACGACCTCATCGGACCTGCTGCAGAAATCGATGCAAGAAATACAGACATTCCCTACCCCGTTTTCACAAAGGTAGAGGTTGATAATCACACAATCAATGTAAGCGCCGAGGACGCTGACACAATTCAGTGGATTGCAGACGGCAAGGTAATTGCTTCAGGCGCACTTGAGGACGGCACAGCTTCACTCAACCTTGACGAAATCGAAGGTGCAGAGGACTTCTCCTATGTAAGAGCAGAGCTCTTCGGAAAAGGCGGCATCTGCCTTACTCAGGCTCTTGTGATCGAAAAGGATGAGCCTATCGAATACACCGAGGAAACAGGCTTCAACGCCTGCATCAGAAAGATTCTCTTCTATCTCAAGAGCACTCTTATCTGGACAATCATTATTGAGCTTACAAGACTGTAAGGTTTTGCCTTTCGGCAAAACATAGTCAGTATTAAGTAGTCAGCGCGGATTTAATCCGTGCTGGCTTTTTTGTTTGCTGTCACGGAATTGTAACAGTCCCGTGAAAACCGTAGGATCTCGCATTGCGGGTCCGCACATTGCGTTTTAAATGTTCTGTGGATTTATAATTAAGGTTCTACCGCTCCAAAGCCGCTGAGGCTTGTTACTTTCGGACTCTTGCGGTTCCCAAAATTCATTACGGCTTGGTGACTCCCCACTGTGTGGGGAGATGTCATCCGAAGGATGACAGAGGGGACGGCCGCCGTCAGCGGCGCCTATGAATTTTGACCGCTGCGCCATCCTCACCTCGCTTCATCTCGCACTGCGAGCACTTCGGTGACGATGCCCCTGCCCTACAATTTTAATTGTGAATTGCGAATTTTCGGGAGACCACATGGGGCATCCCCTACACGATCATGTTTTTTGTTACGGACTCGCAATGCGAGCCCCTACGTTTTTCACAATCAACAAGAGCGTCGACTGCTACACAGCAGGACACCCACCCTGCCCTGCAAACGCATCACAACACGATGCCTTCTCACTCCTTATCAACCGTCATTCTGCCCAAAAATAACCTTTTTTCAACCTGTAACAAGAACACAAAAAGGACTTTTAAAGGTGTGATTTTTCAGCATTTTATTGTGCATATTATATAAAATAAAACCAATTTGTGGAAAAGTATTGATTTTCAATGCAGAAATGTATATAATAAAGACACAAACAAAAGAAAGGAGTGTTACCAATGTACTGTTTAATGTAAACCGTACGATTTGATAACATTACAACATCCTCAATAAATTTGACGGAAATAAAATTAAGAAAGAAAAAAAGCATTGTACAGTCTTGCGATGCAAAAAATAAAAGTAAGCTTATCAGATCAGTACGATCGAATTTAATATAACGAGAAAATCACCTTGAGCAATAAAAGCTCGGTGCCCTCTCCCCTTGATAAAGAACGGGAGAGATGAAGAAAACAAAATCGTGTCCCGTAGCCGACGGAGAAATGATTCACAACGGAAGAACGGATACCGAAGAAGGTGTATCCGAAGCCTGAAAGGGATTCAGGCAGAGAATCAAGGCATTCACAAAAATCACAGAAACAGGCAAACGCAATACTTAAAATTAAGAAATCTTGCCGGAACTTAAAGTTTAAATAAAAAAGTGACAAAGTGAACAATGGGATACAAAAAAATTAAATATCACATCTTACAAATAAAATAATAGAAGACATCTTATAATAAATCAAACGGTCACTTTCTGTGGCCGTTTTTGTTTTATAGAAATGTATGCAAACTAATGCAATTGCATAGCTTTGCATATACTTTTATGCAAATGCAGACAATACAAATAGAAATGGAAATATAAATGGAAATAGAAATGTATATATGTATGTAAATGAAAGGTAAAACGGAAAAATCACAAAAAAGCCAAAACTTATGCAATTGGATGCAAATGGATGCAAATGGATGCAAATGCAGGTAATACTAATGCTAATGATAATTCTGATTCTAACTCTGATTTTAATATTAATACCAATTCTGATATTAATGTCAATATTAATCCCCTGTCATTGACAAGAGCAAAAATAACTTGTATAATTGTTGTGTATGAGAAAACACACATAAAGGAGAAGTTAAAAGATGTCACTTAAAATTTTTGTTCTTAAATATGTTGCACAGATTAAGGCTATGAATCCCAAATACGATAAAATCTTTGAGCTTTCGAGTGAAAAGAATCCTGTTATCTATCAGGACAAGGACAACCTTCGTCTTTCCTTTGCCTGCATTGCTGACACACATCTTCCCAACCGTGAAAGCGCATCGGCAAACCTCCGAAACCTCTTCCTTGACGCTGAAAAGTCAGGTGCTTCTTATGATGCACTTCTTGTTGCAGGTGATATTGCCGACTACGGCTTCAGATCTGAATATAAACGCTTCTTCTCTGTTCTGGATAATCAGAAGGTTTTCCCTAAAATGCTTCTTACCATAGGCAACCACGATGCCCGTGCAATTTTTAAGCGCAATGCGAAAATTGTTATGGACAAGGTTGACAAGTACCTCGGCATCAGCTCCAAGGGAAAGACCTATTACTCCTGCGATATAAAAGGCTACACCTTCATCGTGCTTTGCACCGAAAAGCGCGTTCTTGAAAAGGCATCCCTTACAAAAGAGCAGATTGACTTCCTTGACAGGGAGCTTGCACGAGGCACAAAGGACGGCAAGCCTGTTTTCGTAATGTGCCACCAGGCATTCAAGGACACCCACGGCCTTCCCGAGGTCTGGAAAACAGGTGATATGGGCAAGGAATCCGATGACGTAAGAGCAGTAATGGAAAAGCACAAGAATGTCTTCTTCATCAACGGACACCTTCACGGCGGTATCTTTGAAAAGACCTTTGAAGTGCTTAACAAGGATAACAATGTTTTCTCCCTTTCCGTTCCCGGCTACAGAAAAGAAAACAACTTCGGCATCACCGACTGCGGTACAGGCTACTACGCAGAGGTTTACGACAACAAGGTTGTGTTCACTGCCCGTAAATTCATCAGCGGTGAATATGTTGAAGGTGATTACACAAAATTTGAGCTTGAGCTGATTTAACAAAAAAACCGTACAGATTATTCTGTGCGGTTTTACAACTTGACATTCAACCTCCCGTTGTGCTATAATGAGGAGGAATATTTTGAAGGAGACCTTTATCTATTCCGATAAAGGTCATTTTTTACGCCTATTAAAAGCTAAGGAGAATCAGACAATGAAAAGAGACGTTGTAATTATCGGCGCAGGTCCCGGCGGTATTTTTGCCGCTTATGAGCTTATCCGACAGAATCCCGAACTTAAGGTTGCAGTTTTTGAAGCAGGTCACGCCCTTGACAAGCGTGTTTGTCCCATTGACGGCGAAAAGATAAAAACCTGTATCGGCTGTAAAAGCTGCAGCATTATGAGTGGCTTCGGTGGTGCAGGTGCTTTCTCTGACGGAAAGTACAACATCACCAACGACTTCGGCGGCACACTTTACGAATACATCGGAAAGAAGCACGCACTTGATCTTATGCATTACGTTGACGAAATCAATCTCAAGTTCGGTGGTGAGGGTACAAAGCTATACACCACTGCAGGCACACGCTTCAAGACTGTATGTATCCAGAACGACCTTCATCTTCTTGATGCATCTGTCCGTCACCTCGGCACAGACATCAACTACATCGTGCTTGAAAATATCTACGATTACCTCAAGGATAAGGTTGAATTTCATTTCGACACACCCGTTATTTCTGTGTCAATCGAAGAAGGAATTTATAACATTCACACTAAAAAAGGAACCTACACAAGTGACAAGTGTATCATTTCCGTCGGCAGAAGCGGAAGCAAATGGATGGAATCAGTTTGCCGTGACCTTGATGTTTCAACAAAGTCCAACCGTGTTGACATCGGTGTAAGAGTTGAATTACCTGCCGCAGTTTTTGCTCACCTTACCGATGAGCTTTACGAAAGCAAGATCGTTTACCGCACAGAAAAGTACGGTGACAAGGTTCGTACCTTCTGTATGAACCCCAAGGGCTCCGTTGTTAACGAGAACACCAACGGCATCATCACTGTAAACGGTCACAGCTATGAGGATCCCAAAAAGCAGACAGACAACACAAACTTTGCCCTTCTTGTTGCAAAGCATTTTTCAGAGCCCTTCAAGGACTCAAACGGCTACGGTGAATCAATCGCAAGACTGAGCAATATGCTCGGTGGCGGTGTAATCGTTCAGCGCTTCGGTGACCTTATCAGAGGCCGCCGTTCAACAGAAAGCCGCATTCAGGAGGCATTCATCACTCCCACCCTCAACGCAACTCCCGGTGACCTCAGCCTTGTTCTTCCCAAGAGACTTCTTGACGGAATCATCGAGATGATTTACGCTCTTGACAAGGTTGCTCCCGGCACCGCAAACGAGGATACTCTTCTTTACGGTGTTGAGGTCAAGTTCTACAACATGGAGGTAGAGGTTGACGAAAACCTTGAATCAAGACACAAGGGCCTTTACATCATCGGCGACGGCAGCGGTATCACCCACTCACTCTCTCACGCATCCGCAAGCGGTGTGCACGTAGCGAGAAATATTGCCGGAAAGTGAGTAGCAAGCAGCAAGTAGTAAGGACGCGATAAGACTGATGCCCAAATAAAAAAGCATCCGCGAGCTTAATATAAAATAACAGGTATTTTCAAGATTAATTGAAGATACCTGTTTTCTTTTCACTTTTAGCAAGATTTCAATTTCTTCACTACTTACTACTCTACCGCTCTACCCTTTCAATCCCCTCACAAATTTCTTTCACCACCGGTGCGCAATCAATATTACCTCCGACTCCGTTTTCATCCATCACCACAACAACATACTGCGGCTCATCGTAAGGGTAAAAGCCTGCAAACCAGGTTCGGTAAAGCTCTTTTCCGTTCTTGTCAATTATTCCGCTTTCAGCCGTGCCTGTTTTTCCTGCAATGCTCACCTTGTCGCTTTTTGCATTGGTGGCAATCCCCTTTTCTGTCACAAGAAAAAGCATCCTTCTCATTTTCTCAACAGTGCTCTGGCTGATAAGGGATTTTCCCTTTGACTCCTTCTCTCTTGTTATTTTCCCCTTACTGTCACAAAAGCCGTAAATAAGCCTCGGCTCAGTTACCCTGCCCGTGGCTATTGCCGAATAAGCCTTTGCTATCTGCAAGGGAGTCACAAGAAGCTCACCCTGACCAAAGGAGAAGTTTGCAAGGTTGCCCTCAACGGAAAGCTCAGCAGCATCGCATAGAAATCCGCCTTCCGACCCGATACCCTCACAAAGCACAATGCCTTTACCGAAGCCGAGCTTTTCACAGAAGTCTGCAAGCTTTTTCCTGTCAAGCTCCTTTGCAAGGTTGATGAAATAGATGTTACAAGACTGCTGCAAGGCTTGTGCCATATCAAGCTTACCGTGTGCTTTTTCACCCGCACAGGAAAAGGTTTTGTCGCCGATTGTGATTGTGCCCTCGCACTCATAGCTTTTTTCTTCACTTATTCCGCTTTCAAGGGCAAAGGCGGCAATCACACTTTTAAAAACCGAGCCTGCACTGTAGGACTCAAGAGCCTTGTTGACCAAGGGTGAGTTTTCATCTTCAAGGTAAGCTTCCACATTGTTACGGTCAAAGTCGGGAACGCTCGAAAGTGCAACAACATCCCCCGAGGAAGCATCGAGCACTACGGCACATCCGCTTCGGATATCGCTTTCTTTGATGGCGCTTTCCGTTATCTGCTGAATGCTTTTGTCAAGCGTCAGCATTACCCCGCCCTTTGAGTTGAAGTTTTCGTTTATGACAGTTTTGTCCATACCTGCAAGAACTCGTCCGAGAGCGTCAACCTCGAAGGAAACCGTAAGCCTGCCCGACTGCTCAGAAAGCTCCTTTTCAAAGGCTTTTTCAATTCCCGTCACACCACAGCCCGATAAATCAACATATCCTACAATATGACTTGCCGGGCTTACCGATGAATATCTCACGGGAACAAAAAAGGTTCTTATCAGCTCGTTGTTTATCTCCTTTTTCACTACTGCCACAAAGGGATAACCCTTTTCGATTTTTTCAAGAATATCACCTTGTGAAAAATAAGTGCTCACATATTTCTCAGACGCAGCAACAGGAGTAACTGCCGCCACAAGCTTATTGCTTTCGTCCACAAGAAGTGCGCCGTTTCTGTCGTAAATCTTACCTCTTGTCGTTCCCACAACAACTGTTCTTGTTGCCTGCTTCTGCCCTGCCGAAGCATAAGAGGAAAAATTAATATAAACAATTCTCACAAGAATTGCCATAAAACACACCGTGAAAAGCATATAAAGAGAAAGGATTCTTTTTGCCTGTTTTGTCATTTTTATCACCGTTTTTATTATTGGCACTTGTTGTATCAAATATCGACAGTAAAATAATTTCCAATAATTTATACTATTTTTGCAAAAGTACTTGATTTTTTGAAAAAAGTCAGCTAAAATATGAATTAGCACTCGAAGAGATAGAGTGCTAAAAACAAGAAAAAGCTGCAAATTAAGAAATTTATTATATTCAGGAGGAATAAACTATGACTATCAGACCCCTTAGCGACAGAGTCGTTATCAAGGCTACAGAAATTGAAGAAACAACAAAAAGCGGTTTCATTCTCACTTCTGCTTCCCAGGAAAAGCCTCAGTTTTCCGAGGTTGTCGCAGTAGGTCCCGGCGGACTTGTTGACGGCAAGGAGGTTACAATGTTTGTAAAGGTCGGTGACAAGGTAATCACAGGCAAATACGCAGGCACAGAAGTTAAAATCGACGGCGAGGAATACACAATCGTACGTCAGAACGACATTCTCGCAGTTGTAGAATAATTCACTTTGCACAATTCACTTTTTTTGGAGGTAACATATTATGGCTAAACAGATCATTTTCGGCGAAGACGCAAGAAAAGCTCTTCAGGGCGGTATTGACAAGCTTGCTGATACCGTAAAAATCACACTCGGACCCAAGGGCAGAAACGTTGTAATCGACAAGAAGTACGGCGCTCCCCTCATCACAAACGACGGTGTTACAATCGCAAAGGAAATCGAGCTTGACGACGCTTTTGAAAATATGGGCGCTCAGCTCATCAAGGAAGTTGCAACAAAGACAAACGACGTTGCAGGTGACGGTACAACAACTGCTACTCTTCTTGCTCAGGCTCTTGTTCGTGAAGGCATGAAGAACGTTGCAGCAGGTGCAAACCCCATGGTAGTAAAGAAGGGCATCAAGAAGGCTGTTGACGCTGCAGTTGAGGTTGTCAAGGCTAACTCAAGCCCCGTTACAACCTTTGACGATATTGCAAGAATCGCAACAATCTCTTCAGCTGACGAAGCAATCGGCACTCTTATTGCAGAGGCTATGGAAATCGTTACAACTGACGGTGTTATCACCGTTGAAGAGTCAAAGACTGCTGAAACAATGAAGGAAGTTGTTGAAGGCATGCAGTTTGACCGTGGCTACATCTCACCCTACATGGCAACAGACGTAGACAAGATGGAAGCTATCATCGACGATGCAGCTATCCTTATCACAGATAAGAAAATCTCAAACATCCAGGAGGTTCTTCCCCTTCTCGAGCAGGTGCTCAAGATGGGCAGAAAGCTTGTTATCATCGCAGAGGATGTTGAAGGTGAAGCTCTTGCAACTCTTCTTGTCAACAAGCTCAGAGGCACATTCACCTGCGTTGCAGTAAAGGCTCCCGGCTTCGGTGACAGAAGAAAGGAAATGCTTCAGGATATCGCAATTCTCACAGGCGGTCAGGTTATCACCTCCGACCTCGGTCTTGAGCTTCAGACAGCTACAATCGATATGCTCGGTTCAGCCCGTCAGGTAAAGATCACAAAGGAAAACACAACCATCGTTGACGGTGCAGGTGACAAGGATCAGATCAAGGCTCGTGTTGGTCAGATCAAGGCTCAGATTGAAGTTTCAACCTCAGAATTCGACACAGAAAAGCTTCAGGAAAGACTTGCAAAGCTTGCAGGCGGTGTTGCAGTTATCAAGGTTGGTGCTGCTACAGAAACAGAAATGAAGGAAAAGAAGCTTCGCATTGACGATGCTCTTGCAGCAACAAAGGCAGCCGTTGAAGAAGGCTCTGTTGCAGGTGGCGGTGTTGCACTTCTTAATGCAGTTCCTGCAGTCAAGGCTCTTCTTGAAACAACAGAAGATGCTGACGAAAAGACAGGTGTACGCATCGTTCTCAAGGCTCTTGAGGAGCCCGTTCGTCAGATTGCAAAGAACGCAGGCCTTGAAGGCTCAGTTATCGTTAACGAAATCATTTCAAGCGGCAAGACAGGCTACGGCTTCGACTTTGCAAAGGAACAGTATGTGAATATGGCTGAAGCAGGTATCCTTGATCCTACTAAGGTTACACGCTCAGCTCTTCAGAACGCTTCCTCAGTTGCAGCAATGGTGCTCACAACAGAATCACTCATCTCCGATATCCCCGACCCCGCAGCAGATGCAGCTGCAGCAGCGGCTATGGCTCAGGGCGGAGGAATGTATTAATCCGAGAGCACCGCAAGCGGTGCAGTAGTGAGTAGTGAGTAGTGAGTAGTGAGTAGTGAGTAGTAAGTAGTCAGGACGCGAATAAGACTGATACTGAAAAACAACTAAGCATCCGCGGACTTAATATAAAAATAACAGGTATTTTCATTGATTCTTGAAAATACCTGTTTTCTTGTTTTGGTAAAGATTAAATTATCTTAATGATGCCGAAGGCATCCCCTTACTACTTACTACTTACTACTTGCTACTTGCTACTTCAGTAAGTTATTTCATAAGTAATAGTAGCGTCTATCTTCATTCCGACGTCAGCGGTAAGTGAGCCGACACCGCCTGTGCAGCTGACTTCAACGGGCTGATGGATGATGAGCTTCTTAAGGTCACCTTCAGAGTCAACCTCTGCAGTTACTGCTGTGGCAGGATAAGAAATTTCTGCCTTGGTGATTGCTACGGGGCCGAGAGCGAAGTTACCGAAGTCAACGTGATCGGTTGCAGTTGAAATATGAGGAGGAACAACAGTTGAGCCGTCGGCAAAGCTTGAGGAGTCGGGCTTGAAGTGAATTGTGATTGTGCCGTCGGAATTTCTTGTGGCACTCTTTACATTTTCAGCTGAAACGGATGCGCCTGTTGCTGATGCGGGAGGGATATAAGAAGCAAGGTCAACTGTGCCGTCCTCCTTAGAAACACCGTCTGAGAAGTTATGGGTCTCATCGGTTTTAGGAATGAGGTTCTTCATAAAGCGGTTGATGGCATCTGTGGACACAGGAAGGGAAAAGCTCGTGATTTCAATCGTGAACTCATCGGACTTATGTACAGAAAGATCATACTCGTACGCTTTGATATCATAAATAAGCTCATTGAATTCATCGCAGATTTCCTGAACCTCTTCAGCAGAAGCAGCTTTCGTTGTGGTCGGCTTTGCTGTGGTTGAGGGAGGAAGAGTGGGAAGAGTGAGCATTGTTGTTTCTGTTGTGGTGGGTGCTGTTGTTGTGGTTGTTTCCGGTGCTGCTGTGGTGGTAGCTGCAGTTGTGGTCTGCACGGTTGTTGTTTCGCTCACGCTTTCAGAGGGAAGGGTTGTCACATTTGTCTGCTTAGGAGCAGAGCCTGACTTGAAAACAATGAATGCAACAATAAGAAGCACAACGCACACGGCAAAAATGATAATGTTCCTGCGGTTATATTCTTCTTCGGCAACATTCCTGATTTCGGCATCGCCACGGAAAAGAGCACCGCATTTTTTACAGAACACGGCAATTTCTGGGTTTTCGGTTTTACAGTGGGGACAAATTTTTCTGTTCATAGTTTTTCTCCTCAGGACAGAGTATGACCTCTGTCCGCCTTTCTTTATCTTTATTAATAAATTACTTTATAAATAAGAGCAGGACGCTCCTTTTTTTCTTCTTCAAGGGTTAAGCTTTCAAGGAAAAGCTTTTCTGCCGAAGGAATGCTCTCCTCTTTATCCGTGTAAAAGCTTGCGATAACGTCTCCGTTTTCCACTCTTTCACTGGTTTTTCTGTGAAGCACAATTCCTGCCGAAAAGTCAATCAGATCATCCTTTCTGACCCTTCCTGCACCGAGAATCACGCTTGCAGAGCCAATCATTTCGGCATTCATTGCTGTGATGAAACCGCTTTCTGTTGCCTTCACCTCATAAGTGAAAAGTGGCTTTTTAAAAAGCGAGAAATCATCAATCTGTCTTAAGTCACCGCCCTGAGAGGAAATGAACGCTCTGAACTTCTCATAAGCTTTTTTGCTTTCTAACTGCTGACGGGCTTTTTCTCTGCCCTCTTCGGCACTGACACCCAGAGCCAGGGAGATTATTGTTCCTGCAAGAGTCAGGCAAACCTCTTTAAGGTCTCCTTCCTTGCCGTCACGAAGCACCTCAACGGCTTCCATCACCTCAAGGCTGTTTCCGATGTTGTTTCCTAAAGGCGTATCCATATCGGAAATCACTGCAGCGACTTTTCTGCCTGCACTTTTTCCTATGCTGACCATTTTCTCTGAAAGCTCCTGTGCCTCTTCGGCAGTTTTCATAAAAGCACCGCTTCCCGTTTTGACATCAAGGACAATGCATGAGGCTCCGGCTGCAAGCTTTTTACTCATAATACTCGAGGCTATCAAGGGCATTGAGCCGACAGTAGCCGTCGAGTCACGAAGAGCGTAAATCATTTTATCCGCAGGGGCAAGGTCACCTGACTGACCGACGACGCAGATATCGTGCTTTTTAACGTTTTCAATGAACTCCTCGGGAGAAAGTGAGGTCCTGAAGCCGTCAATGGCTTCAAGCTTATCAATTGTGCCTCCTGTATGACCGAGACCTCTGCCGCTCATTTTCGCAGTTTTAAGTCCCAGGGAAGCCACAACAGGAGCAACAATAAGCGTTGTCTTATCTCCCACTCCCCCTGTTGAATGCTTGTCAACGGTGACACCGTCAACAACACTTAAATCGAGCATATCGCCGCTTTGAGCCATTTCCTTTGTCAGAGTGACGGTTTCCCTGTCTGTCATTCCGTTAAGGTAAATTGCCATAAGCAGAGCCGAAGCATGGTAATGCTCAATTTCGCCCTTGACATAGGAAGAAACAAAGAATCGGATTTCCTCATCGGTAAGCTCTTTTTTGTCACGCTTATGGGAAATTATATCATAAATTCTCATTCTGTCATATCCTTTTTTTAAATTTTATCTCAAAGATTTGTCGTAGGGTATACCCTCTGCCTTGGGTGCACGGGATTTTTTTGACGTGAAAGCAAGAACAACAAGGGTAATTATATAAGGAAGCATACGGTAAAGATTTGTGCTTATGCCGATTTCGGCAAGCAGAAACCTTCCGTCACCGTTAAGGTCAAGCGTTGAATATGCGGCAGCAATGCACTTGAAAAGGCCGAAAAGCACCGATGCACCGACTATCGGAAGAGGTGTCCAGTTACCGAAAATCATAACCGCCAGAGCGAGAAAGCCAAAGCCTGCAACCTCACCCGAGGCAGAGCAGTTGGCCGTTGTCAGCACAAAAACAAAACCGCCTGCACCTGCAAGAGCACCCGAAATCGTTGTACCTGCATATCGCATTTTTTTCACATTGATACCCAGGGAATCGGCAGCGTGGGGATTTTCACCACAGGCACGCAGTCTTAAACCGAATCCCGTCTTATAAAGAATAACAGACAAAAGGATAAAAATCAATATGCAAATGAAAGAAGCCGGGTAACTTTTAAAAAAGAATGTCTCCAAAATGAAGCCGTAGTCGGTTTTCACATCAAAGCCGAGCGCATTTTTTCTTATCATAAACCAATCGGATGCATCTCCTGTTGCCATTGTGAGAACATTCTGATTTGAAATAAGGTTGATAAGAAAAAGAGAAAGTGCAGGTGCGAGCATATTAAGAGCCGTACCGCTGACTGTCTGGTTTGACCTTAAGTTTACAGCAGCAAAGGAGAGAAGAAGGGAGAAAGCTGCGCCAAGAAGTGCCGAAAACATCATTGTGATAACAGAAAGGATTATCCCCTGCTCCTTTTCAAATATGCCTGCATTCTGCATAACATTGACAAAAAGCACGCCCGTGAAAGCACCAAAGACCATTATACCCTCAAGGGCGAGGTTGATTATACCGCTTCTTTCGGCAAAAACCCCTGCAAGAGCAACGAGCATAAGAGGTACAGAATAGATAATTGTCTGCTGAATAAGAAAGCTCATTTTAATCCTCCTTCTCTGCCGAAAGCTTTCCCTGAGGAATCGGCACAACGCTTTCGCTTTCTTCACCGGTGCCGTTGATTCTTTTTGCCTTTCTCGAAGAAAGGTACTGCCTTATAACAAGAGAAAAAGCAGAAAGATAAACAATAAGCGCTATAATTATATCGGTAATGTATTCATTGAAGGCCGTTAGGGTTTTAAGCTGCTGACCTGCAAGACCGAGAAAGGACATAAAGCAGCCTGTGAAAATCACGGCAAGAGGATTATTGGAAGCAAGAAGTGCAACAGGAATACCGTTAAGACCCTCCTTCGGAAGTGTCTGATAGGTTGACCAGAAGAACTCCGTATTGCCCGAAAGATAATAAAGGGCCGCACCTCCACCGGAAAGCGCACCTGCAAGAGCCATTGCAAGAATGATTTTTCTGTTTTGCCTGATTCCTGCATAATGCGCCGCATGACGGTTGCTTCCGCAGATTTTCATTTCAAAGCCGAGGGTGGTTTTTGTAAGAAGGATATAAACAAGCACCGCACTTAAAACAGCTATGATTATTCCGCCGTTGACCTGAGAGGAAGGGAAAAGCTTATCAAGACCCAGCTTTGCCGTGGCAACACCGTTAAGAGCCGTAGGCATAATATAACCGATTTTTCCCGACTGAGCAGAGTTACGAAGTGCACTGCTTTCAAAAATCCACGTCACAAGGTTTGCCGCAATCCAGTTTGTCATAATGCAGGAAAGCACCTCATTGACACCGAAATACGCCCGAAGCAAGCCGGGAACAATTCCCCACAAGGCACCTGCAACAAGACTTCCGATAAAAGCAAGAAGCCACACTGAAAAAGGAGAAAGGCTCTCCGTCGGAAGGGAAAGAGCAATAATCAGTGTTGCCGCTGTTCCCACAAGATACTGTCCCGATGCACCGATATTAAAAAGTCCCGACCTGAAGGCAAGAGCAACGGAAAGACCTGTCATAATTACAGGTGTTGCTCTGAAAAGAAGGTTTCCGATATTAGAGGTGTTAAAGCCGAAAATAAGCTTTCCCGCTTCATCTCTTCCCTGAGAAAAAACACCGAACAAAACGAGCTTAACACCTTCAAATGCATTTTTAAAGGTTAAATCCCCGTCAAAAATACTCACAACAAGGATAATTACACAGCCGACAAACAGACCGAAGGCTATTGACAAGACACAGGCTGCGGCACTTTTTGAGCCTTCGGATGAAGTAAGAGAAGGAAGGATTTTTTTATTCAAGCTCTTCACCCTCCCTCGTGCTGCCTGCCATCGCAAGACCCAATTCTTTCACAGTGGTTTTTTCGGGATAAAACTCCCCTGTAATCTCTCCGTCATGAATGACAATAATTCTGTCTGCCACATTCATTATCTCGTCAAGCTCAAGAGAAACAAGCAGAACTGCGTGTCCCTCGTCACGCTTTTTCACTATTTCCCTGTGGATATACTCTATAGCACCCACGTCAAGTCCTCGTGTAGGCTGAACGGCAATAATAAGAGGCCTGCCTCTGTCAAATTCACGGGCAATAACAGCCTTTTGCTGATTACCTCCCGACATGCTTCTTGTTACCGAGTCTGCTCCCTCACCCGAGCGCACATCAAAGGCCTTTATCAGCCTTTCGGCATACCGCCTTACATTTTCCTTTCTGATAAAGCCTGAACGCTGAAACTCCCTTTCACCGTAACGCTGAAGCACCATATTATCCTTCAAAGGAAAATCAAGGACAAGTCCGTGCTTATGTCTGTCCTCGGGAATGTGGCTGATGTATTTTCTGTTACGATAGCCTACGGACATTTTTGTCACGTCCTCACCGCAGAGATACACCCTTCCGCTTTTAACTCTTTCAAGACCCGTCAGAGCATAAACAAGCTCTGTCTGTCCGTTGCCGTCTACTCCTGCAAGAGCCAGAATTTCACCCGACCTCACCTCAAAGAAGGCATTCTTTACTGCAAGCTTGTTTTTATGCACGAGAGACGAAACGCAAAGGCCTTCTGTCTTAAGGACGGTATCAGACGGCTTTGCCTTTGTTTTTTTCACCTTCAGCTCAACGTCACGCCCCACCATCATTGATGAAAGCTTCTTCTTTGTCGTGCTTTTCGTTTCCACCGTACCGATGCATTTACCCTTACGAAGCACGGTCACTCTGTCTGCAACAGCCATAATTTCATCGAGCTTATGGGTGATAAAAAGTATGGATTTACCCTCGAGACGAAAGCTTTTCATAATCTCAATAAGACGGGTTGTTTCCTGTGGAGTCAGCACTGCTGTCGGCTCATCGAAAATCAGGATATCATTTTCACGGTAAAGCATTTTAAGTATTTCCACTCTTTGCTGCATGCCTACGGTTATGTTTTCGATTTTCGCATCGGGATCAATTTTCAGACCGTATTTTTCCGATATTTCAAGCACCCTTTCCCTTGCCTGCTTTTTCTTAAGAAAGCCGAAGGCTGTGCTTTCCGAGCCTAAAATTATATTTTCAAGAACGGTGAAAACCTCAACAAGACGAAAGTGCTGATGTACCATACCTATGCCGAGTGCAGTTGCTTGGTTCGGATTTTTTATGCTGACCGTTTTTCCGTTTTTTCGGATTTCACCCTTATCTGGCTCATACAAGCCGAAAAGCACGGACATAAGAGTGCTTTTACCTGCTCCGTTTTCACCTAAAAGTGCGTGGATTTCGCCCTTTTTAAGCTGTAGTGTTATATCGTCATTGGCCTTTATGCCGGGAAAGGTCTTTGTTATTCCGAGCATTTCAATCACATATTCACTCATTCTGCCACTCCTGTGCTTATTTTATTTCTGTAATAATATTGGACAAACAGGCATAGTTTATGCGAAATGTCATTCAAAGAAACTCGCTTTGCAGGATTTCACAGCGGATTCATAATTAAAGTTCTGCCGCATCGTGCCGATGTAGCATAGGTACCGGATTATCCGTAGGGCAGGAGCTTGCTCCTGCCGTTGTGATTTTAAATAATCCAAACACTAACGGTCAAGTTCTACCGCTCCAAAGCCGCTGAGGCTTGTTACTTTTGTCGCTTGTGACAAAAGTAACCAAAAGCACGCTTTTGGTTGTGCGAGGAGGGCCGCAGTGGCAGTGAGCTTTTCCGCCTTAACTTGTAT
>JAZKYQ010000120.1:0-24946 GCA_045612205.1 Acutalibacteraceae bacterium
CTTCTCCGTGGTGGACTATCTCACGGCGAAGTCCGTGAGGCGTAGAATGTTATTTTCAGATTTTGGCGGATAAGTGAATAGTGGTAAAGGCGAAGTAGCCAAAGGGCGCTTTGGTTACTTTGTCGCTCTTGACAAAGTAACAAGCCTCAGCGGCTTTGGAGCGGTAGAACTTAAATCCTGAATCCTCGGAACATTTAAAACGCAATGTGCAGACACAGCACAGCCTGTTCACGGCAGGAGCAAGCCCGGCCCTGCAATGCGGACACGGCACAACCTTTCCCTACGACCCTCGGCCCTTGGCTCTTTTGTGCAATATGCTCACTTTAGATGATAATTTTTGTTACAAAGGTAGAACCGCTTTGAAGTTGTATAAAAAAACGTAAATTCTGTCATTAAAATCCTTAAAAAAACTTGACTTTTTTGCAATTTTGTTGTAACTTTATATGGTAAATGACTGCGTGCGGATATTCCAAGGCAAGCCATTATTACAAAATAAAAATGCACTTGATGCAAAATTTTGAAAGGGGTTACACAACCATGAAACAAGAAACAAAGATTGTTGCAATTGTACTTACTCTTCTCATCGTGTTCCTTAGCGGCTTCGGTCTTGGCGCAACAAAGGGCATCAACATTAATGTTAACGGTGGTGCAGCAGTTCAGACAGTTGTTACAGCAGCTCCCGCAGAAACAACAACAGCAGCTCCCACAACAGCAGCTCCCGCTCCCGTTGAAACAACAACAGCGGCTCCTGCAACAGATGCTCCTGCAACAGAAGCTCCCGCAGAAACAACAGCAGCTCCTGCAGCTGACGCAGGCTCAGTAACAGTTCCTCAGACAAAGGCTGAAATCGCAGCTGCTTACAACAAGGTAGTTAACGAAGCTAAGGCTTACACAGGTAAGCTCACACTTAAGAAGCACGACATCATCAATGTTGCTCTTCCCGAAAGTGCAGCTTCAAAGATCCTTAATCCCGTTATTGCAAACCTTACAAAGACAAGCCCCGAAGAATATGTATTCGACGGCGGTAAGGACGTAAACGATCCTAACAGATACGTTTCACACAAGATCGTTCCCAACGGCAGAGACGTAAGCGTTCAGGAAGCAGGTCTTGCATCAGCTTCAGCTACAGCAAATGCTGACGGCGGTTACACAATGACTCTTACATTCATTGCTGAAACATCAACCTTCGACGGCACATCAAATACTTCAGAGCCTACACATCACAAGAGTGCAATGGATCCCCTTGATCTCGGCTCACTTGATCTCGGCCCCGTTTCAATCACAAAGGCTGACATGAAGTACCCCGGTGCTACAATGATCGCTACAGTTGACGGTCAGGGCAGACTTGTTAAGCTTGAGCAGAAGCTTCCTCTTGAAGGTTCAGGTACAGGTAAGGCAGGTATCTCACTTACTCTTGAAATCACCGGTTCAATGGACGGTACATACGAGTTCATTTACGGCTGATTTTAATTAAAATCACATAAGGACTGTCTTTGACGGCAGTCCTTTTTGTTTTTGTAAGTACAACTGTCACCCTGTAAATAAAAATATAAAATTTGTTGCGTAAAATACTTAAAATGACTTGACTTTTTTATGATTTTATTGTAATTTTATAGAGTAAATAGCTGCGTGCGGATTTCCCGGCGCGCCATTATTACAAAATGCATTTAATGCAAAATTTTGAAAGGGGTTACACAACCATGAAACAAGAAACAAAGATTGTTGCAATTGTACTCACTCTTCTCATCGTGTTCCTTAGCGGCTTCGGTCTTGGCGCAACAAAGGGTATCAACATTAACGTTAACGGTGGCGCAGCAGTTCAGTCAGTTGCTACAGCAGCTCCCGCAGAAACAACAACAGCAGCTCCCACAACAGCGGCTCCCGTTGAAACAACAGCAGCTCCCGCAGCAGATGCTACAACAGCAGCTCCTGCAGAAACAACAGCAGCTCCCGCAGGTGATGCAGGCGCATCAACAGGTGCAGTTCCTCAGACAAAGGCTGAAATCGCTGCAGCTTACAACAAGGCTGTCAATGATGCAAAGCACTACACAGGTAAGGTTACACTCAAGAAGCACGATATCATCGATGTTGGTCTTGCAGACGGACCTGCAGCTTCAATCCTTAATCCCGTTATCTCAAAGCTCACAGCAACAGAGCCTCACGAATGGACATTTGAAAACGGCGCAGATGTAGCTGATCCTTCAAGAATGCTCGCTGACAAGATTATTCCCGGTGGCGGCAGAGATGCAGCTGTTACAGAAGCAGGTCTTGCAAGCGCAACAGCTACAGCAAATGCTGACGGCGGTTACACAATGGTTCTCACCTTCGTTGCTGAAACCTCAAACTTTGATGGCACACAGAACACATCAGAGCCTGTTCATCATATGACAGCGATGGATCCTCTTAACCTCGCTTCAATCGACCTTGGCGATGCTATCAAGATTACAGAAGCAAACCTTAACTATCCCGGTGCTACAATGACAGCAACTGTTGACGGTCAGGGCAGACTTGTTAAGCTTGAGCAGAAGCTTCCCATGACAGGTACAGGCGCAGGTAAGGCTGCAGTTATTTCCGTTACTCTTGAGCTCTCAGGTTCAATGGACGGTACATACGAGTTCATCTACGCATAATTAACTTTCAAGTACATAAGGGCTGTCTTAACGGGCAGTCCTTTTTGTTGATAAGGAGTGAAGAATAATGAAAAAACTCGGTGCGGCAGTTGCTGCAGCGGCGGTTGCAGGCGGTGCTGCAGCCTACGGAATTTCCGATGCACTTTTCAGATCTCTCATTTCAAGGGAGTTCAGAGTGCCTAAGGCTGTTTCAAAATTCATTACCGAAAAGGACGAAAAAGCAGGTGAGAATCCTCTTGAGTCCTTGCGCAAGGAGAGTATGCAGTGGATTGAGTCTTACGGCTTTGAGCGTCATACTATCATAAGTGACAGAGGTCAGAAGCTGCGCGGTTATCTTATGAGACCGAAGAAGCCTTCCGATGTTTATGTTTTCGGCTCTCACGGTTACAGAAGTGACGGTAAGGGTGAGTGGTGCTATTTTGCAAGGTTCTACCTTGAGGAAATGGGATATAACCTTTTCTTCGTTGATCATCAGAGTCACGGTGAAAGCGAAGGCGAGTATATCGGCTTCGCATCCCATGAGCATAAGGATTGCCTTAAGTGGCTCGGCTATATGAACGATACCTTCGGCAAGGATATCAGAATCATCCTTCACGGAATTTCAATGGGAAGCGCTACAGTTATGCTTATGACCGGTAGCGGAAGGCTTCCCGAAAATGTAAAATTCACCGTTGCTGACTGCGGTTACACCTCTGCAATGGACGAATTTGATTACAAAATAGATTCTCTTAAGCTTCCCTTCAGACCGCTTATTCCTATCGTTTCGGCTATTAATCACAAGAGAGCAGGCTACGATTTCCAAAAGGATACCGATGCTCTCTCCGCTGTGGCAAGGGCAGAGATTCCCATGCTTTTCATCCACGGTGACAAGGATTTGTTTGTGCCGACATATATGGTTTACAAGCTTTATGATGCTTGTTCAAGTGAAAAGGAGCTTTTCGTTGTTGAAGGTGCCGACCATGCAAAGAGCTACCATATCAACAAGGAAGGCTATGAGGCAAAAATCAAAGAATATGTTGAAAGATACCTGTAAAAGCTCCCGAAATGGGAGCTTTTTTTAGTAGTAAGTAGGGAGTAGTAAGTAGTAGGGACAGGTTGTGCCGTGTCCGCAAAAAAACACAAAATCGCGTAGGGGAGACCCCGTGTGGTCTCTCGAAAATTCGCAATTCACAATTAAAATTGTAGGGCAGAGGCTTGCTCCTGCCGTTGTGCTTTTAAATAATCCATACACTGACAAGTTAAGTTCTACCGCTCCAAAGCCGCTGGGGCTTGTTACTTTTTTTATATTCCGAGGATTCAGGATTCAAGTTCTACCGCCTCGTGCCGGCGGGGCAGTTACTTTTGTCGCTTGTGACAAAAGTAACCAAAAACACGCTTTTGGTTGTGCGAGGAGGACCGCAGTGGCGCTCAATGCGAGGGTAAAGATTCCGAACAACTCTATTTAAAACAAACCTGTACAAGTCAGTCCGCTATGCCCGTGCCCTTTATAAAGCGCATTAATGGTCTCCCATCGTGAGCCGTTTCAGGCTACAGGTATTCCGACATTCGCAGACCGCTGCGAGGTGCTTTCAGAAAGAGACTTCCGCCAAGGTTCTACGGTTTTGTTGCTTTAAGTAAGCAGGCACTTGTTATTTTACACGGAGCAAGCCTTACCGACAGTACAGCTTCTCCGTGGTGGACTATCTCACGGCGAAGTCCGTGAGGCGTAGAATGTTATTTTCAGATTTTGGCGGATAAGTGAAAAGTGGTAAAGGCGAAGTACCCGAAAGAGCGCTTTGCATCCTTTGTCGCTCGGGACAAAGGATGTGCCCCGCCGGCACGAGGCGGTAGAACCTAAATCCCAAATCCTCGAAATATTTAAAACGCAATGTGAGCACAGGACACAACCTTCCCGCTGCAGGGCACCCACCCTGCCCTACAGTTGCTTACAAAGTGATGCCCATCTACCGACTGCTTCATCTCGATCCTTGTCTCTTTTTATCCTTTTTCTTCGCCATATTTACTTTTCGTTTATATTTTTTTCATAATCATTTGCTATACTTTCACATAATTGGATTATTATGCCGAATTATCGAAATTTTTAAATATATTAAGGTGGAGGTTTATTTATGATACGACTTTTAAAGCACCTGAAAACAATAAAAAAACCTGTTATTGCCGCAATGATTTTTGCGGTGCTCAGTCAGCTTGGCAGTCTTGTTCTGCCGTTGATGATGTCAACTCTCATCAATAACGGTATTGCCAATGCAGACCTTGATTACATAAAGAAAATGGGCATTTATATGATGCTCGTTTCTGCAGTTGCTGTTGTCATAGCTTGTCTTAACAGCTATTACTCAAGTAAAACTGCCGCACTTTACGGAAAAATTCTCCGTCAGGAAATTTTCCTTAAGGTTGAAAGCCTTTCACAAAGGGATATCGATATTGTCGGTACACCCTCGCTTATTACCCGTTGCACCAATGACGTAAAGGTGCTTCAGGACTTTGTGCTTCAGGGACTTCGTATGATTATTTCTTCGCCCATCCTTCTTATCGGCGGCGTTATAATGGCGTTCATTATGAATCCCGGCCTGGCAAGCATCATCTTCGGTGTGCTTCCCATTATTGCCGTTATTGTTGTTATTGTGCTTAAGGTCGTAATGCCTATTTTCAAAAGAAGGCAGAAGCTCATTGACTCAATCAACCGCTTTATAAGAGAAAAGCTCACAGGTATCCGTGTTATCCGTGCCTTCAACAGAAGTGACTTTGAGGATGAACGCTTCAGCAGACAGAACAACGAGCTTTCTCAGCTTACCCTTAAGTTTCAGCGCCTTATGTCCGTGCTGATTCCCATTTGCATCGTAATTATCATCGCCGCACTTGACCTGCTTATTATCTTTGCGGCAAAGAACCTTGACAAAATGGATGTTGTTACACAGCGTGAAGACCTTATGAACGCAATCGGTAACCTTCAGGCTTTCGTTATCTATATGGTTATGATTGTCTTTTCCGTTACTATGGCGGCTGCAATGTTCGTTATTGTTCCCAGAGCAAGAATTTCAGCAAAGAGAATCATTGAGGTGCTTGATATCGAGCCTTCCGTAAAGGATCCCGAAGAAGCAGAAAAGGTTAATGAGGAGCTCAAGGGTACAGTTGAATTCAGAAACGTTACCTTCCGCTACACAGAGGGCGAAGAGCCGATTCTCAGTAACATCTCATTTACCGCTGAAAGCAAAAAGGTTACAGCTATCATCGGCTGCACAGGTAGCGGTAAGTCAAGCCTTGTTCACCTTATTCCCCGTTTTTACGATGTTACCGAAGGTCAGGTGCTTTTTGACGGTGTTGATGTAAGAAAGCTTTCACAAAAGGAGCTTCACTCACGAATCGGTTACATACCTCAGAAGGCCTTCCTCTTCAGCGGCACAATCGAAGATAACCTTCGCTACGGTGACGTAAATGCAAGTGAAGAAAGACTTCACAAAGCACTTGAGATTGCTCAGTGCAGTGAATTCGTTGATAGCCTCGAGGGCGGTATGGGTGCCTTCGTAAGCCAGAACGCAACAAACTTCTCAGGTGGCCAGAAGCAGAGACTTTCAATTGCAAGAGCCCTTGCAAGAGACGCCGAGGTTTATATTTTCGACGACAGCTTTTCAGCTCTTGACTTCAAGACCGATGCTGCCTTGAGAAAAGCAATCAGACAGGAGCTTGACGCAACGGTAATCATCGTTGCTCAGCGTGTCGGTACAATCCTTGATGCGGACAGAATCATCGTTCTTGAGGGCGGTAAAATTGTCGGCAGCGGTAAGCATCAGGAGCTCATTGAGAACTGCGATGTTTACAAGGAAATTTATTCTTCACAGATAACCGAGGAGGACGAAATATGAGTAAAGTGAATCCTTCCCGTAAAAGACCGGCAGTCAAGGACAGATATGCCGCTTACCGTGACTCAAGAAGAAGTGAAAAGGAAAAGCCACGTAAAATGTTGCCTACCGCAAAGAAGCTCATGGGGCTTCTCAAGGGCCGTGAATTAGCAATAGTTTTCACAATTATCTGCGCTGCAGGCAGCTCGCTTCTTTCAATTCTCGGACCGAGATATCTCGGTAATATCATTGATGTGCTCAATGAACAGGTGCAGAACAAGCTTGATACAGGCGTGATGGACTTCTCTCCCATTTACGGAATTCTTAAAACAATTCTGTTTATCTACATCGGCTCATCGGTGCTCGGCTTCTTCCAGCATTATATTATCGCAGGTGTCGTCCAGGGTCTTATCACAGATATAAGACATCGCTTCAACAGAAAGCTTTCAAAGCTTCCTCTTTCCTATTTTGACAATCACAACACAGGCGATATCCTTTCAAGAGTCATAAATGATATCGATAATATCAATAACACCCTGCAGAACAACCTTATTCAGATTATCACCTCTGTGGTAACCTTTGTCGGTGTGTTCGCAATTATGCTCAAGGAGAGCGTAAGCCTTTCCTTCACAAGCCTTTCACCCTTCCCGGTGTGCCTTGTTATTGCCATGGTTATTCTTCGCTTTTCAAAGCATTATTTCCGTAAGCAGTGGAAGGAAACCGGTGATGTAAACGGTCACATTGAAGAAATGTTCACCGGTCACCGCATTGTAAAGGTTTTCGGCTATGAGGAAAGAGCAATTGAGGAATTCAACGAGCTTAACGAAAAGCTTTACCACTCAGGCAGAAAAGCACAGTTTTTATCAGGTCTTTTAAGTCCGCTGATAAATTTTGCCAATAATGCAGGTTATGTAATTATTTGTGCAATGGGTGGTTATCTTATTATAAAGGGCGAAGCAAGCATCGGTGCAATCACTGTGTTTATCACCTATTCAAAGCTTCTTATGCAGCCTATTGCAGACCTGAGCAACATCGCAAACACCTTCCAGTCCTCACTTGCAAGTGCGGAAAGAGTCTTTGACCTTCTTGACGCAGAGGAAGAGGTTGAGGACACAAAGAAGGAGCTTTACCTTGAAAGTGGCGGAGATGTTGAGTTTAAGAACGTAAGCTTCTCCTACCTTCCCGAAAAGCCTCTTATCACAGACTTTAATCTTAAGGTCAATAAGGGTGACCTCGTTGCTATTGTAGGCCCGACAGGAGCAGGTAAAACAACAATTGTAAACCTTCTTATGCGCTTTTATGAGATCCAGGGCGGTGATATCCTCATCGACGGAGTCAGCATCAAGGATATTTCAAGAGAGAACCTTCGTAATATCTTCGGTATGGTGCTTCAGGATACATGGCTGTTTGAAGGCACACTTAAGCAGAACATCCTTTACGGCAGAGAAAATGCAACAGAGGAAGAATTCGAAAACGCTGTCAAGGCGGCAAAGATTGACTCCTTTGTTCACACTCTTCCCGAAGGCTTTGACACTGTTCTTGAGGAAGGCGGCTCAAACCTTTCAGCAGGTCAGCGTCAGCTTATCACAATTGCAAGAGCTATTCTTGCTTCACCTGACATTCTCATTCTTGACGAAGCAACATCTTCCGTTGACACAAGAACAGAATTGCAGATTCAGAACGCAACATATAATCTTATGCAGGGCAGAACAAACTTTGTTATTGCTCACAGACTTTCAACAATCCGTGAGGCGGACACCATTATCGTTATGAAGGACGGTCAGATTGTTGAAACAGGCAACCATAAGAGCCTTCTTAAGAAGGACGGCTTCTATGCCGAGCTTTATAATTCACAGTTCGCTAATTGAAGTAGTAAGTAGTGAGTAGTGAGTAGTAAGTAGCAGGGGCAGGTCGTGCGTGTCCGCAATGTAGGGGCGCGTATTGCGCGTCCGTGGAAAAGTAGTCAGGGACCCCTCCGTCAGACCAAAAGGTCTGACACCTCCCCTTTCAGGGGAGGAAAAATTATCCTCCCTGAAAGGGAGGGGGGACCGCGTAGCGGTGGGAGGGTTTAACCTTAAAAACAGGGGAGTAAATTATGAAAACAATTACACTTGAAAATAAAATACGGGTTTTCTTTGCTCCTGATGAGCGCCTTCGCTCGGCTACGGTTGGAGTGTGGGTCAGTGCAGGCTGTAAGAATGAAAATGCGGATAACAACGGCATTTCTCACTTCATCGAGCACATCGTCTTCAAAGGCTCGCAGAAGCGCACGGGCTTTGAGATTGCCGAAGGTATGGACGAAATCGGTGCAACAATGAATGCCTACACCACAAAGGAGTACACCTTCTTTTACGCAAAATCCCTCGATTACCGTATACTTACTGCGGCAGATATTCTTTTTGATATGCTTATCTCTCCAAGGCTTGATGAAAAGGACATAGAGACGGAAAAGGGCGTAATTTTCGAGGAAATTTCCATGTGCGAGGATGACCCTTCCGATGTCTGTTATGAGCTTAACGAGCATAAGCTTTTTTCGGGCAATAACCTCGGCCGTGAAATTCTCGGCTCAGCCAAAACGGTGCAGAGCATCACAAAAGAAAAAATCCTCGACTATATGAGGGAAAACTATGTCGGTGAAAACATCGTCATCGGTGTCGGCGGAAGCTTTGACGAGGAAAAAATGCTCGAAAAGATAAAAAGCTATTTTTCTTCACTTCCCTCTGAGGGCAGAAAGAACGATAATGACCCTCTTCCCTTTAATAGCGGCTTTGCATTAAAGGAAATGCCCACCGAGCAGACTCACATTATGCTCACCTTCCCGGGAGTGAAAATGAGCCATGAGGAGCTTTATTCCTTGCAGATCTGTGCCTTTATTCTCGGCACGGGCACATCCTCAATGCTCAATCAGAGAATAAGAGAGCAGTTAGGTCTTGTTTACAGCATTGATTGCTGGCTCGGCCGTTATGTCAACGGCGGCTACACCGCAGTTTCAATGAGTCTTACCCCGAAAAGCGAGGCTCAGGCAATTAAAGAAACAGTTGAAATCATCACATCCTTCCCTGAAAAAATCACGGAGCGCAAGGTTGAAATTGCAAAGGAAAAGCTTATTTCAAGCCTTATTATGTCCCGTGAGCAGCCGCAGAGCAAGTTTTCAGCTGCGGGCTATAATACCTTGCTTTTAGGCAGAGTTATTGAGGATGATGAGATAATTGAAGATATAAAAAAGGTTACCCTTGAGGATGTCAAAAGGGTACACAAAAAGTATTTCACTTTTGATAATATGCTTTTCACCGCAGTCGGCAAGGTCAAGAGTGAGGAAGAGTACAGGGGTCTTTTAAAATGAAGGATTTAAAAAATGCAAAACGCATAGTTGTAAAGGTGGGTACTTCAACTCTCACCCACGAAACAGGTAAAATCAACATCAGAAGAATGATCAAGCTTTGCTCCGTTCTTGCTGATTTACATAACAGCGGAAGAGAGGTTGTTCTTGTAACCTCAGGCGCAATCGGTGTCGGAGTGGGTAAGCTCGGACTTAAGGAAAGACCCAAGGATATCCCCGGCAGACAGGCGGCGGCAACGGTAGGTCAGTGTGAGCTTATGTTTATGTACGATAAGTTCTTCGGTGAAAACGGTGTCAAGACAGGTCAGCTTCTTATTACAAAAAGTGACATAGAAAACGACAAGAGAAGAACAAACCTTGAAAACACCTTCTTAAAGCTTTTTGAGTATGAGGCAGTGCCCATTGTAAACGAGAATGACAGCGTTGCAACTGAGGAAATTGTTTACGGAGACAACGACTCCCTTTCTGCAATTGTTGCAAGACTCATTCACGCAGATTTACTCGTTATCCTTTCGGATATTGACGGACTTTTTGACGATAACCCCAACGAAAATCCCGACGCTAACTTTATTCCCGTTGTAAAGGAAATCAACGACGATATCCTTGCTCTTTGCGGCGGCGCAGGAACTGACAGAGGTACAGGCGGCATGGTAACAAAAATCAATGCGGCTGAAATTGCGGCAAAGGCAGGCATTCCCACGGTAATAATGAACGGAACTGCTCCTCAGGATATTTATAAGCTTATTGACGGACACAGCGTAGGAACACTGTTTACTGTAAGTAGTAAGGAATGAAGTACTGTGCTATTTCAAAAAATGAGGTGAAAATATGTTGACTCAGATCGGTAAAAATGCAAAAAAAGCGGAAAGAGTGCTTATGACCGCACCTCTTGTTCTTCGTGACAAGGCGCTTAAGGAAATTGCCGATGCTTTAAGAGAAAGCAAGGCTTACATAATCGGAGAAAATCAGAAGGACATCGAAAGGGCAAAGGAAAACGGAATGTCAGCTTCAATGCTTGACAGACTTTCCCTTGATGAAAAAAGAATTGACGGCATTGCCGATGCGGTTGAAAATATCATTTCTCTTCCCGATCCTTTAGGCAGAGTCCTTTCAGGTGAGGTAAGACCTAACGGAATGAAAATCGAAAAGGTGAGTGTGCCTCTCGGTGTAATTGCGGTTATTTTTGAAGCAAGACCCAACGTTACCGTTGATGCGGCAGCTCTTTGCCTTAAGTCAGGCAACACGGTAATTCTCCGTGGCGGTAAGGAAGCAATCAGCTCCAATATAGCTATGGCTTTTGTTATGAGAAAGGCTCTTAAAAAGGCGGGACTTCCCGAGGACTGCGTTCAGCTTGTGGAGGATACATCAAGAGACTCGGCAACTGCTCTTATGAAAATGAACGGCTATGTTGATGTGCTTATTCCCCGTGGCGGTGCAGGGCTTATCAGAGCCTGCGTTGAAAATTCAACGGTTCCCGTAATTGAAACAGGCACAGGTAACTGCCATATTTATGTTGATAAGGATGCAGACCTTAAAAAGGCTGTGAGCATCATTTACAATGCCAAAACCTCAAGGCCTTCCGTCTGCAACGCTTGTGAAAGCCTTGTAATCCATGAGGAAATTGCAGAAAAGGCACTTCCTCTTATCAAGGAGGCTCTTGACGAAAAGAATGTTGTGATTCACGGCGACGAAAGATGCGCAAAAATCATTCCCGATGTTGTCTCTGCGACAGAAGAGGATTACGGCAAGGAATATCTCGGCTATGAAATCAGCGTGAAGGTTGTTGCGGATATTGACGAAGCAATCGGTCACATTACGGAGTATTCCACAGGTCACAGTGAGTGCATTGTAACGGAAAGCTTCACAAGTGCCAATTACTTCACCTCAAGGGTTGATGCGGCGGCAGTTTATGTCAACGCTTCAACAAGATTCACCGATGGCGGTGAATTCGGCTTCGGTGCAGAGATAGGCATTTCCACCCAGAAGCTTCACGCAAGAGGCCCTCTCGGACTTCCCGAGCTCACAACGGTTAAATACATTATTTCAGGTGACGGACAGGTAAGATAAATAGTCAAATCTCTTGACTTTTATCTTGATTTAGGGTATATTTAAGGTAAGAATAGGGTTATTGTAGGATAACTCTGTCGTTTGTTTATTGAATGAGGCAAACGCAATAATTTTCAGGAGGTAGAACAATGAAAAAGACAATGAAGAGATACCTTTCATTTTTACTTGCAATTATGATGATTGTAACCTCAGTGGCATTCAGTGCTTCAGCGGCAGCAGTCTGCGATCACGTAACTGCTACAGGTGATCCCACTTATTACAAGGAGATTACACCTACTTGTGAAACTGACGGCTACAAGATTTTCTACTGTACAAAGTGCAGTAATCCTTCAAAAGGCTATATGGTTGAAGTAAACAGAGGTGACTACACCAAGTCTTACGGCCATGTATGGGGAGAGGATTTTTATGAGCCCAACGATAACGGCGCCTACAGAAAGTACAATTTATGTACCCGTACAGGTTGCGACGCAAAAGCAATTGAGCTTCAGGACGGAAAGGAAGTTGTTTACTACCTTGTAAGCTTCTACAATAACAGAGTTACTGCTTCCTATGATGAAACAATTCCCTACACAAAGGTTGCAGCAACATATAAGGATCCTGTTCTTCTTTATTCAACATATGTAAAGGAAGGCACAGAGGCTGTTTACGAAAACAAGGACACTCCCGTACGCGGCAAGACAAAGTCCTTTGCAGCCTACACATTCGTCGGCTGGACAGAGGACAGCGAGCTTGAAGCTTCAAGACAGGAAAACCTTTCAGGCTACAAGTGTGCAGATCTGAGCAAAATTAACGGCAACAAGAGCTATTACCCCGTATTTGTCGGTGAGACTCACAATGCAGGTGGCGTAATTACTCACGATGTTGTAGTTTACACAGTAAATAAAGAGGGTACAGTTGTTCCCGGTACCGTTAAGCAGGAAATTATCCACGGCGGTTCACCCAAGTACAGCCACGAAGGCGTTCTTTATGATGAACCTGTTATGCCAGAGGACCTTGTAAATACATACACCTTCAACGGCTGGTCAACAAAGCACAACGACAATTCAGGTGTTCCCGGCATTCCCCGTGAATCAAAAATCGAAAACGGAAACGTTATTTTAGGTATCGAAAATTATCCTGTTTACGGTAATGTGAACTTCTACCCCACATTCATTGCCAATCCTAAGGATTACACCCTCGAGTTCTATAAGGACGTAACTGACTCAAACGGAGAATACAATACACTTATCGAGTACACCTACGGTTTTGACGCCAACGGTGAGCTTGACAAGAGAACAGCTTCCTTTGACGGTGTTAACCTTGAAAGAGATGTTATCTCTGCAAATGAAGGCATTGCACGCCTTAACACAGATAAGGCTGCTATGAATAAGGCAAGTGACGATGATTACATCTACGTCTGGACAGGCAAGTGGGCAGTTCTCAGCGCTGAGAATAAGGTAGGCAGAACCGTTGATCTCAGATACTTGAAGGTCTATGCTTCAGAAATTATCGAAGAGGACGGCAAGAAGATCATCCGCCTTGTTCCCGTTTATGAAAGAGTAAAGCAGCTTTATGCCGTTGATATCTATATGTCAATTCCTCAGGGTGAGGACAGCGACTATTATCGCGGTGAAGCTGATGTTCACGTTGTTGCAAACAACGGTCAGCTTGTAGCTTCCGGTAAAACAAATGAAAACGGCGTTTTCAGATGCTATCTTTACAATCAGAGACCCTTTACCGTAACAGTTGCAACTCAGGATGAAAAGTATCTCGGTAATGCTACAATCAACTTCCTTCAGAAGGTTGACGCAAACACAGATACAGAAGCATATGTAAACAGATGCAACGTTGAAATGCAGCTTAATCCCGATTACGAGACACATTGTACCTGTATTCACCATAACGCTCTTCTTCAGCCCATCTGGGTAAGAGTTCTCAACATACTCCACACACTCTTCGGTGTTAAGTATGTATGCTGTTATGATATGTACTCAACCATCGGCTCACTTCTTATTTACACAGCATAATTTACGGTTAATAAACACAGGGGGCTGTTGCATTAAGCGCAGACCAAAAAGCAAAAGAAAAGACAGATATATTTAAGTTGTGAATTTTCCGCTTAAATATATCTGTTTTAATATTATTTTAGAATTATGTTTTGTTGTACAAACATAATTTTTTGCTTTTTTAGACGTTTTTTCGGCACCCTCTTGCAGTATAAACATACAGCTTCGGAGCGAAGAAAACGCCTTCTGCATCTTAATGCAACAGCCCCCTCTTTTTATCCTTCTTTGGTTGTTGAAGCCTTGTTTGTCATAAAGTTTGCAGGACTGTGTTATTTTTTAAAATTTTTTGGATTATTGCAAATTCACACTTGATTTCTATTGACTGTAAAGGCAAAAAAGAGTATTATTAAAATGTATTAAAGGCTTTTAAAAGGAGCTTTTGAAAATCATTTAAACGGAGGTAAAAATAATGAAAACATTCAGAAAAGCATTATGTGTTGTTCTCAGTGTTCTTATGGCTTTCAGCTGTCTTTCACTTGCAGCCTCAGCCGAAGGTGAAAAAATCAAAGCATCTTCAAAGTACTATTCTGAGCAGAGCAACGCATACAACGCAAAGGTCACCCTTGATATAGTTGACGAAGCTCTCAAGGATGCAGATATTCACGAGGAGGTAGATCTCGGAATTCTTGGCGATCTTGTAATTGACTTCAGAAGCATCAATGCTCTTTGCAAAACAATCGACGAATACTATCTTCTTATCAGATTTGCTACAGTTCTTCCCGAAGCAATTCTCGGTAACCTTAAGGATCTCAACCTCAAGGGCTGGAAATCCGGTATGAGCCGTACAGAGGATGACGTGCTTATCATCAAGGAATTCCTTGAGCTTGCAGGCGCAAACAGAGGTATCGTTTCAAAGATCTGTGACGGTACAATCAATCTCGGCGTGTTTGAGGATTATGTCAGCGTTTCCGATCTTCTCGGTCCTGACGGCATCAGCGGTCTTTTCAAGGAGATTATTTTCTCTGCAGTTTATGCAAAGGATACTCCCGAATACACAAATGCTTACAACACCTACAAGAACGATGTTGATGCATTTATCTATGATAAGCTCATTCCTCACTTCACAAAGGATGCTCTTCCCGGTCTCACAGTAACTGCAGCTTCAACAATTGAGCAGCTTATCTGCAGCGTGTTTGATATCGCAGTTGATAAGTACATTGTTGACGCAGTAAAGGCTATGGACATCAATCTTTCAGGTTCTGATATCCCCGCACTCAAGGCTCTTAACGGAATTGTAAATCTCAACGGCAGCACTTACGATTTCACAGACATCAGCCTTGATCCCTCGAAGCCTATTCTTGACCAGCTCAACGGCCTTTTAGGCGCAGTTGTTGATCAGATGGTTCCTGCTTACGGCGGCTGGGTAAGCGGCGGTTATGAAGTAATCGACGACAACTATGAGGATCTTCTTAAATACATCGGCAAGAGATCAGGCATTCTTCCCAACGCTGATGCACTCAGCCTTGAGGAGCTTGTTACAGAGGTTGCAACTCTCACTCTTTCAAGCGGTGATTTCGGTGCTTACACAGTAGGTATTGAAAATTGCGAAAGCCTTGAAGAGATTGTAACAGTAGTGCTCAAGAATGCAGCAGACGAGTGGAGCATCGGTGTTGAATATGACGCTGACGACAGCTACCTTGTTGTTCTTGGTGATATGTTTGCTAATTGGTTCAATGACGAATTTGACGTTAAGGACCTCAACGGTAACTCCTATTATGCAGGCGGCGGAAAAGATGTCTTTGAAGTTGCAAACTACTTTATGAACTACTTCCTCTTTGACAAGGGTGTTGCTGCAGTGGCAGGCCTTTCAACAACAAAGAGCGAAAGCGTATTCAATAAGATTGACAAGATTCTTGACTATTTCGGTGAAACAAAGTCAAAGGGTGTATCCTTCAACAGTAAGGAATTCCTTCTCGGCTCCGCATCAACAAAGGGCCTTATCGAATCAGTATTTACTTTTGATATTGAAAACATCCTTGATCTTACAATCGTTCCTGCTCTTAATACTGCAGGCGACGTTCCGGCAATCGAATTTATGTACAAAACTGTTCAGTACTCACTTAACAACTGGGCAGGAAAAACACTCTTCCCGACATACAGAAGCAAGGCCTTCACAAATGCTCTTTCAAACAGCAGCATTGCCAACATGGTTTCAGTTCTTCTTGAGGTTCTTGCGGCAAGAGACGATGCAGTTATCACCCTTCTTACTTATGCCGTTGCTCTTCTTTCAGTTGGCGAGCCTAAGGAGTACACCGTAACAAAAGCAGAAATCAGCGACTGCGAAGCAACAGGTAAAAAGCTTTATCCCGAGGCAACTGTTGTTGTTGACGGTAAAACTCTCAAGCCCGGTAAGGATTACATTGTCAAGACAAACGTAAGAACTCCCGGTGCGGCAACAGCTACAATCAGCTTCACAGGTAACTATGAGGGCCAGATAGAAAGAAGCTTCGATGTGATTTTAGCTTCAGTTAAAAAGGCAACCTGTATGAGTACAACAAACAGCGTTAAGCTTGTATGGGACAAGATTCCCTATGCTGACGGCTATAATGTTTACCTTCTTAAAAACGGCAGCTACAAGCTTGTAAACGATGAGCTTGTTACTGCAAATCAGTTCACCTTCACAGGCCTTTCAGCCGCAACTGAGTATGATGTAAGAATTGACGCAGTAAGCAACGCTTACGGCTCAAGAGAAGGCGCAAAGATTGATATTGCAACAATTCCCGATTCAATCAAGGCAAGCTCAATCAAGACAGCAACAAATGCTTCAGCAGTAGCTATTTCCTGGGGCAAGGTTGCAAGTGCTTCACATTACAAGGTTGAAAGATACACAGGCTCAAACAAGTGGACATCAGTTGAAATTACTGATAAGACAAGCGTTCTTATCAGCGGTCTTGACGGCTACACAACATATAACTTCAGAATCACTCCTCTTAAGAAGCTTTCCGACGGCTCTTATGTTGCAGGTGCTTCATCATCAGTAAATGCAAAGACAGCTCTCGGTGCAGTTACAAAAACTGCTGTTTCTTACACATCCTCCTCAATTACAATCAGCTGGAGCGCAGTAAAGAATGCTCAGGCTTATCAGATTCTTCAGTACAAGAATAACAAGTGGGTTGCACTTGCTTCAGTTAACGCAGGCACAACCTCATATAAGGCTACAGGTCTTAAGGCCTTGACCAAATATCAGTACGCAGTCCGTGCAGCCGTAAAGGAAAACGGCAAATGGAAATTCGGCGGCTACAAGACTGTTACACAGTTCACAGGTCTTGCTAAGGTCACCAACCTTAAGGTTGCCGCTACAAGTGCAAACGCTGCAAAGCTCACCTGGTCAAAGGTTGCTTCCGCAGCCGGCTATGAGGTATTCCAGTATGCAGGCGGCAAATGGGTAAGCAAGGGCATCACAAAGAGCACCACTGCAACAATCAGCGGACTTCCCTCAGGCGTAAAGACCTATTTCAAGGTAAGAGCCGTTACAACTATCGGCGGTAAGTATCACTACGGTGATTTCACAGCTAACATCGCAGCACTTACTCTTCCCGGCAAGGTAACAAACGTTAAGCTTGTTGTCAGAAGTACAAACTCAATCTCCTTCTCATGGAACAAGGTAACAGGTGCAACCTCTTATCAGATTTTCCGCCTTCACAACGGAAAATGGGTAAGCCTCGGAACAACAACTGCATGTAAGTACACTGACTCAAAATCACTTTCAAAGGGTGTTGAATATCAGTACAAGGTAAGAGCAGTTCAGAAGGTTGGTTCAGCATACAAATACGGTGCAGCTTCATCCGTATTCAAAGCAAAGACAACACTTATCGGCTCCTCAAAAATCTGACGTAAATAAAAACTCGGGCACTTCAGTGAGGTGCCCGGGTACTTTTATGTTATGCTTTAAAATCTGATTTTGTTGCGGATGGAATGGATTTCTGACGGTATGGCGACAGATTGAGGGTATGTAAAAGGAGCCATGAAAAGCTTTCGTTTTTCATAGCTCCGATGCTTTATTGTTTATACTTATGCGATTGCTTCAGTCGTTTCTGTGGGCTCAAGAGGTCTTGTGTTGTTGATTGAATCGAAAGCGTTAAGGAACTTGTCAAGAACCTTTACAAAAGCCTGAAGGCCTGCGATAGCCATACGGATGAAGCCGGGGTAGTTGTCTGTCTTTTCCTGCCATACTGCAACGAGTCTTACCTGACCTGTAACAACGATTTCGTCACCGGGATAGTAGAGAGTACCTGTTGACTTGTCCTTCCAGCAGATCCAATCGTGGTCAACGGCAACGGGTGTGTCGCTTGTGATAGTTGTGATAACGGGTGCACCGAAGGTGAGGGTCTGAGTGGGCATATAAAGAACAGTTGCGAAGGAGAGGGGATCATTTTCAAAGAAAACGCCGTAGGTAATAGCGTCAAGCTCGTCCTGCTCCTGGGTCACGCCGAACTGGTCTTCAAAAATATCACCAAGTACGCCTTCAAGAGTAGCTGAGGCTGAAACAGCGCAAGCTGAAAATGCGCAGATCATTGCAAGGAAAATTGCTAAAAGTTTTTTCATAATTATAACCTCCTTAATAATAGGTAGTAACATTATATATCATACACGAAGCTATTATATTTACGAAAAAGAATTAAAGTTAAATTTATGCTCAAAGAGCTCTTTTTGACTAAAAAAAGCGAAAAACTATTTACTTTTTACCGAAAAAAATATACTATATATAGAGAATTGTCAACAGGAGGGATCACCCTGGATTTTTTGATAAGAAGAATGTCGCAAGGGGATGTTCCCTTTGTTGCGGAAATTGAAAAGGAATGCTTTTCCTCGCCCTGGTCCGAGCAGGGGCTTTTTTCAGAGCTTTCCAATGAGCAGGCTTACTTTTATGTCCTTGAAGCAGAGGGCACGGTTGCGGCATATATGGGAATGCACATAATCCTTGATGAGTGTTATATCACCAATGTTGCCGTTAAGGGAAGCTTCAGAAGAAGAGGCTTTGCCGAAGCACTTGTAAAAAATGCGATAAGTGTTTCCGAAGAAAAGAACTGCTGCTTTATAACTCTCGAGGTGAGAAAAAGCAATGAAAAGGCAATCTCTCTTTATTCAAAATGCGGCTTTGAAAATCTCGGTGAAAGAAAGGATTTTTATACCGAGCCGAAGGAAAATGCTTATATAATGACGAAATATACAGAAACGAAGGTAATATAATGAAGATTTTAGCAATCGAATCCTCTTGTGATGAAACTGCGGCATCCGTTGTCGAGGACGGCAGAAGGGTGCTTTCAAACGTTGTTTCCTCACAGGTGCAAGAGCATAAAATATACGGGGGCGTTGTGCCCGAAATTGCATCACGTCGCCACGCTGAAGCAATTTCATCCGTTGTGGACAAGGCGCTTGCTGATGCTGGCGTGAGCCTTGAGGACCTTGAAGCAATTGCGGTGACCTATGCACCGGGTCTTATCGGAGCACTTCTTGTGGGCGTTAACTATGCAAAGGGACTTTCCTATGCGGCAAATAAGCCTCTTGTTCCCGTGCACCATTTAAGAAGCCACATTGCCGCTTCTTACATCACTCACCCCGAGCTTAAGCCTCCTTTTTTCTGCCTTGTTGTCAGCGGAGGTAACACAATGATGGTTGAGGTCAAGGACTACACCGATTTTGAAATAATCGGCAGAACAAGAGATGATGCCGCAGGCGAGGCTCTTGATAAGGCTGCACGTGCAATGGGACTTCCCTATCCCGGTGGTCTCAACCTTGACAAAATGGCTAAAAATGGCGACAATACAGCCTATAAATTCCCGACTCCGAGGGTTGACGGCTGTCCCTATGATTTCAGCTTTTCAGGCCTTAAAACAAGCGTTATAAATACAATTCACAACGCAAAGCAGAAAAACGGTGAGGTCAACATCCCTGACCTCGGAGCATCATTTATGAAGGCCGTTTCCTCCTGCCTTTGCAAGAACACGGAAAAGGCAATGCTTGACAAAAATCAGTCAGTGCTTGTTCTTGCAGGCGGTGTTTCCGCAAACTCTGTTTTAAGAAGCGATGTTGAAGCACTTTGCAAAAAGCACGGCTGGAAGCTTTACCTTCCCGAGCTTTCCCTTTGCGGTGACAATGCGGCAATGGTAGGCTCACAGGGCTATTACGAATACCTTGCAGGCAACAGGGCAGGTCTTGAGCTTAATGCTTATGCAGGAATGGAAATTTAAACAGGTTATATATCTGTCATTTTAGCAAATGTTGCGGGTCTGCGGCACATTATATAATTCAGAGATAATAAACAAGAGGCAGTTCAAAACCGCCTCTTGTGTTTTTTTGTGTGTCTTAATTTTTACCAGCCGAAGAACTCAAAGAAGTCTCCGAAGTTGCTGTAATAGTCATCCTGCTGGGGGAGGGTTGCAGCCTGAGTGGTTGTAGTGATTGAGCCCTTGTCCTCAACAAGCTGAACAGTCACGTCGAAGGTGGTAATCTCATAGCTGCGGTTCTGGATTCGGCAAAGTGTGAGAGTGAGGGTGTCACCGACTGCACCTGTGTCGATGAGGTCGAGAAGCACGTCTGCTGAATCCATCTTGTTGCCGTTAACAGCTACGATAAGGTCACCTACCTGAGCCTCTGAGCCTGAAAGAGCACTGCCCTCGGGAATTTCAGCGATGATGATTGATTCTCTGGGAAGTCCCTTGATGGAAACAATAATTGAGTAAAGCTGATAATCGCTTACGGAAGCGTACTTGATGCCCAGCTCGGGTCTGTTGGGAACGTAACCGTGCTGAATAAGAGCTTCAACAACAGGCTTGAAGATTGCTGAAGGAACAGCAAAGCCCATACCCTCGTAGTCGGTTTTTGCAATCTTTGAGGAGTTGATACCGATAATCTGACCTGCTGAGTTTACAAGAGCACCGCCTGAGTTACCGGGATTGATTGCGGCATTGTGCTGAATGCAGGTCATTGTGTAGGTTGCAGAGATTGAACGGTCAATAGCTGAAACAATACCGTTTGTGATTGAGCCGAAGTACTCACTGCCGCCGGGGTTACCGATAGCGTAAATAGGCTCACCGATTTTGAGTGCTGATGAGTCACCGAACTCTGCAAGGGGAAGTCCTGTTGCGGAAACCTTGAGCACACCGATGTCAGTTCTCTGGTCAAGAGCAACAACCTCTGCCTCGAAAACACGACCGTCAAGAAGAAGGATTGCAAACTCACAGCCCGGCTCGTCTATAACGTGAGCACAGGTGATGATATATGTGATGTTATTTGAAAGGTCTTCGCTTAAAAGAACGCCTGAGCCTTCACCTGCAAGCTCGCCCTGCTGATAAGCAAGAACACCGACAACGCTGGGCCTTACCTTTTCTGCAACCCAGATTGAGTTGCTGCCGTTGATAGCGGAAGCCTGAGTTGTTGCAGCGTTGGTTGTGAAAACGGTAGGCTCTGTGGCCTGGGACGGATCAGCGGGGTTAACAGAGGTTGCGCCTGTTGTTGAGTGATCAGTCGTTGTGGTATTGCCGCCGAAAAGGCTTGATACAAGTGCAATAACGCCGACAATAACGCATACAGCTACGATTGCAGTTGCAATAAGCTTGCCGTTCTTGTTTCCCTTGGGCACGGGAGGCTGCTGATAAGAGTTGAAATTGCCCTGCTGATAGTTATAGCCCTGATTGTAATTTCCCTGAGGATTGTTTACGGGATGACTGTTCAAGGGCTGATTGTAAGAGGGATTAACCTGAGAGTATTGGCTGTTCTGATTGCCGAAGCTGCTTGATGGAGGATTGCTGTAAGAGAAGGTGCCTGTTGCATCGCTTTTCGGTGCATAGGGATTGAAGGCTTCAACGGGAGCTTCATTCTGAGCAGGGCTTTCATCAGCCTGAGAAGGCTGGGGGTTATGATAGAGTGATTCGGGGAAAATATCCTCATATTTATCCTCGGGCTCTGCCAAGGGAGCTTCATCTTCAAAGGATGATACATCCTCAAAGACAGGTGCTTCAGATGAAGGTGCTTCAAATGAAGGAGCCTCGAAGGCAGGTGCTTCTTCAAAAGATGGGATATCCGAATCATTTGCAACGGGAGCTTCTGCTTCCTCGTTCTCCGCTGCAAAGGGATTTAAGTTTTCGTTTTCGTTCATTGTTAAGGTACTCCTTTCCCTTAGGAAAATTATGTTTATAATTTAATGGCTTTTGTTAAAAACAAGTTTAAAAAAGCTGTTTTTTTTATTCTGTATAGGGGATAGTGAAGCTGAACTGTGTATATTCACCAAGCTCGCTTTCGGCAGTAATTTCACCGTCGTGCATATTTACGATGGTCTTTACAATATAAAGACCGAGGCCGGTGCCCTTTGTGTCGTAGCTTCGTGATTTGTCAACCTTGTAAAAACGCTCGAAGATACGGGAAATTTCTTCGGGTGAAACGCCCTGACCCGTATTTTTGATGGTGACCGTAGTCTTTTCCTGGTCATTTTTTGCGTAAACCTCTATTGTGCCGTTTTTGGGAGTGAATTTAACAGCATTGTCAATAAGGTTGTAAAGCACCTGCTGAAGGAGGTCCTTGTCACCCTTGACGCTGACAGCTCCCATTTCTTCAAAGCCGACAATGTTTATGTTGCCTTCATCGATTCTCTTTTCAAAGGAAAGAAGGATTTCAAAAATCTGCTGTGCGATATCGTACTGTGCAAGCTTGATGGAAATTTCACCTGCCTCAATCTTTGAAAGGTTGAGCATGGAAATGACCATTCTTGAAAGACGTTTTACCTCGGTTGAAACTCTGCGCAGATATTTCTTTTCGTCCTCGGGAGGAATCGTGCCGTCGAGGATTCCGTCAATGAAGCCGCCGATAGAGGTCATAGGAGTCTTGAGCTCGTGGGATACATTGGCAACGAAGCTCTTACGGCTGTCGTCCTCAATGGCAAGCTCGTCTGCCATCTTGTTAAGGGAGTTTGCAAATCTCGTAAGGTCGCGGTCCTTGTAGTTGACGCTTACACGGTGAGAGAAGTCACCCTTTGCAATGTGGCTTGTAACCTCCTCCATTTCACTCAGAGGCTCGGTAACACCCTTGGTGATAAAGTAAATTGCAAGAAAGGCAATAAGAAGAGCGATGAACATTGCAACAACGATTGTGGTCATAATGCTTGAAATGTAGGGAAGAAGGCCTGTGATGGCATCTTCAACGGCAAAAACAACTGCGGCAGTTTCACCGTTGTGCTTTACGGGCACAGCAACAAGAAAACGACCTTCACCGAATTCGTCAATAGTGGCGTAATCGGAAAATCCGCCTGAGATTGCTCTTTGCATATGTGATTCGGAAATTTTAAGTGCGGAGTGCTTTTCACATACGGTAGCTTCATCCTGTGCACAGGCAACGATGTTACCCTCAAGGTCAGAGATGAAGTAGTCGGAAAGGGTGGCCTGATTCATAATGCTGAGAGTCGTCTTGAGATACTCCTCTTCGTCCTTGTCGCTTTCAAGAATCATCTCACTGTAAACCGAAGCGATGCTTCTGGCGTTCTGCGTAAGGGTGTCAACCTCTTCCGTCCACCATTGACCTGCAATGAAAACCATCATTGTCAGTCCGAAAAACATAAGTGCGATTGCAATGGTCATAGCTGTCGATTTGAAATACCGACGGAAAATCGTACTTTTACGTTTTTTTAGTTTTTTCAATTTGTATTTCCTCCTTTATGTTGCACCTGATAAGGTTTTAAGGAAGTATAATCCAAAATCAGCAGGAGCAATGTTATCTTGCTCCTGCATCATAATATTATTTTATCAGTCTTTGGTTTCAAATTTGTAGCCTACGCCCCATACTGTGCGAAGCTCCCACTTGTCTGAAACACCCTCGAGCTTTTCACGAAGACGCTTGACGTGAACGTCAACAGTTCTGCTGTCACCGTAGTAGTCATAGCCCCATACTTCGTCAAGAAGCTGGTCTCTTGTGAAAACTCTGTTGGGGCTTTTTGCAAGGTGGAAGATAAGCTCCATTTCTTTCGGGGGAGTGTCAATCTGTACGCCTGCAACCTTAAGCTCGTAGTTTGTAAGGTTGATTGAGAGCTTGTCGTAGTGAACCTCCTTGATTTTCTCTGTCGCAGAAGAAACGCTGCGGCGGAGAACTGCCTTGATTCTTGCAACGATTTCCTTTGTGTCAAAGGGCTTTACAACATAGTCGTCAGCGCCAAGCTCAAGTCCGAGAACACGGTCAAAGACCTCACCCTTAGCTGTGAGCATAATGATGGGAGTGTCGGAGAATTTTCTGATTTCTCTGCAAACCTGCCAGCCGACAAGCTTGGGAAGCATAATGTCAAGAAGTACAAGTGAGGGGCTTTCCTCCTGGAAGGCTGTAACAGCGCTTGCACCGTCATTTACAATAACAACATTGTAGCCTTCTTTTGTAAGATAGAGTCTGAGAAGCTCGCAGATATTAAGGTCGTCATCAACAACGAGAATTTTTTCTGTATTCATAATAGTGCTCCTTTTTTGTTTTATGTTTATAGTTTAGGTCACTTAACTTAAATATACTTTATTTTTTTCAAAGAATTTTACATTTAATTACATTCTTTCGGGAGAAGTAACCTTGAGCATATTAAGAATGCTCTTGAGAGTGTCTCTTGTGCAGGTGCAAAGGAAGAGTCTTGCCTGCATGAGTCCTTCATCCTCAACGCCTACACGGCAGTTGTTATAGAACTTGTGGAAATATGTTGCAAGGTCAACTGCATAATGAGTAACCTTTGCAGGGTCATAATTCTTTGCCGCACCGATGATAACATCACCGAGAGTTGAAAGGTAACGGATAAGCTCTCTTTCCTCGGGGCAGGTGAGAAGCTTGAGCTCTTCTGCGGTGCATTCTCTTGCCTGCTTGCCCTCTGAAGCAAGCTTTGTAATGATGCTGCAGATTCTCGCATGAGCGTACTGACAGTAATAAACGGGGTTCTGTGAGGTCTGCTCAACTGCAAGGTCAAGGTCAAAGTCCATAAGTGAGCCGGGCTCTCTCATATTGAAAAGGAAGCGTACTGCATCGATGGGCACCTCATTGAGAAGGTCAACAAGGGTGATTGCCTTACCG